>CAZMXD010000044.1:0-11386 GCA_964570185.1 uncultured Nitrospina sp.
ACTTTTTACATCCTTAAAAAGTCATTGCAATCATCTTTATACCCGTCACCTCGATTTCCCAAAAACCATTGTAAAAGTAAAGATAACTTAGTTGGATTCCGTTAGGAGAGGTGGTTGATTGGGGCCGTGATCAGATATAAAATCGAGGGAGGATTTAAACATTTCCCCCTATTGAAAGTCAAGCAAAATGAAATTGGGGTTGCAAAACACGCACAAGCCCATCATAATAAACTCAGCCAACGAAGGTGGATAGTAAACTATTGAATTTAAATGTCTCTAATCCCTCCGCTTTATAAAGATAGCAATGGCTCATTAAGCTGGAAAAACGTTTCCCCATATATACTAGCAGCTTAGTTAACCCTCAATAATTGTTTAAAATGGAGTAATTTTTGGAACTAATTAATTTTGAGTCATTATCTATTCCAGAACCTCTTTTAAAGGGGATTCGAGTTGCTGAATTCAAAACTTGTACCCCAATTCAAAGTAAATCTCTTCCAATTTCTCTCGAAAAAAAAGATGTGGCAGGACAGGCACAAACAGGAACCGGTAAAACTGCGGCTTTTTTGATCACTCTTTTTACCAGGCTACTAGAAAACAAACCTGAACCTGAACCAATACCAAAAAACAAAAAAGGCCCGCGAGCTTTGGTTCTTGCTCCAACCAGAGAGCTGGCAAGACAAATTGAAAAAGATGCTTTGGTGCTCGGAAAGTTTTGTGGCTTTAAATCGGCATGTATTATTGGTGGAGTTGATTACGATAAACAGCGAAACCAAATAAAAGCAGGCGCAGATATTCTCATCGCCACCCCGGGAAGACTTATCGATTTTTACAAACAACGTTTTTTCAGCCTAAAACAGATTGAAGTATTGGTTGTGGATGAAGCTGACCGCATGTTTGATATGGGTTTCATTTCCGATCTAAGATATCTCTTTCGCAGTTGTTCCCCTTATCATAAACGGCAAACCATGTTATTTTCCGCCACGCTCAATTATCGAGTCATGGAACTCTGCTATGAGCATATGAACAATCCTGTAAAAGTTGTCATTGAGCCAGAAAAAGCAGTTGTCGATGAAATAAAACAATCTCTTTTTCATGTCGGGCAACACGAAAAATTCAACCTTTTACTTGGTTTGTTAAAACGAGAGGAAGGTAAAAAAGTTCTTATATTTTGCAATACCAAGATTGAAGCTGAGCAACTAGAATGGAAGCTAAATCATAATGGGTACAGTTCTGGACAAATAAGTGGTGACTTACATCAGAAAGCCCGCATTAAGGTTCTGGAAGATTTTCAGAAAGGAACTATCTATATCTTGATTGCGACGGATGTTGCTTCGCGTGGATTACATGTTGATGACATCACACATGTAATCAATTATGATCTCCCCCAAGATGCGGAAGACTATGTCCATCGGATCGGTCGCACGGCAAGGGCAGGAAAAAAAGGTACCGCTATTACTCTTTGCTGCGAGGACTTCGCACAACACCTTGAGCGTGTTGAGGTTTATCTGAAAAAGAAAATACCGGTTGTCTGGGCAGACGAGGATTTATATCTCAAGGAAAAAGCAGGCACACCACCCACAAGAAAACGTCGCCGCGCCCCGGCAATTAAACAAAAAACCAATTCCATTAATCGTTCGGATAATGGCAAAAGACCTCAACGAAAACGTCGCCCCTCTAGAACACGTTCTAGCTCATAGCAGCCTCAAGCAGAATCAATCAGTTTTGAAAATTCTTCTTCATCAATAATAGTCAAACCAAGATTTTGTGCTTTTACTAGTTTTGAACCAGCATCTTTGCCAGCGACTATATAATCGGTTCTCTTTGAAACTGATGCGGTAACTCTGCCTCCAAAAGATTCTATCCTACTCTTAGCTTCATCCCGAGAAAATTTAGAGAGGCTACCTGTAAGCACGAATTGTTTCCCGGTTAAAGCCCCCTCTCGTTTTTTTGCCCCGTTATGCTCCTTCACAACCACTCCCAAACTGCAAAGTTTTTCTATATCCCGCATGTTGTTTTTCTGGTCAAAAAAACTTTTTAAACTTTCAGCAATAACAGGCCCAATTTCCATCACTGCTTCAATATTTTCATAAGGTGTTTCTTGAAGTTTTTGGAGAGATTGAAAAGTGTGCGCAAGAATGGAAGACGCTCTTTGCCCCACATGTCTTATCCCCAAGCCAAAAAGCAATCGAGCCAGTCCCGCGGATTTGCTTTTTTCAATCGCGTCAATTAATTTTTGCGCAGACTTGTCAGCAAGACGTTCCAAATCCACAACTTCATCTTTTTTCAAAGTGTATAAATCGGAAAAATTTTTAACACGCCCCGACCCTACTAATTGATCAATCACTGCTGGGCCCATATGGTCAATATCCATTGCTTTGCGAGAAGCAAAGTGTTTGAGACGCTCTTTCAATTGTGCCGGACAAGCTGCATTGACACACCGCCAAGCGGCTTCTCCTTCGGGCCTAAAAATTTTTGTCTGACATTCAGGGCAAGTTGCTGGCATTTTAAAGGGCATCTCTCTTTTATCAGAAAGGTCCACCACGCAGACTACCTTAGGAATTATTTCTCCCGCTTTTTCTATAAGAACTCGATCCCCAACTCTTATATCTTTTCGTTTGATTTCATCTTCATTATGTAGGGTCGCGCGGCTTACAGTAGACCCTGATACAAAAACTGGCTTCAAATTAGCCACAGGAGTGATGGAGCCCGTTCTACCAACCTGACATACAATTTCCAAAATCTCCGTCTTTGCCTGCTCGGTTTCATATTTATAAGCCACAGCCCATCGTGGAAACTTTGATGTGGTTCCCATTTTTTTTCTATAGTCTAAAGAGTTAATTTGAACAACAAGCCCATCCACCTCATAATTTAGGTCGTTTTTCTTTGTTCTCCACTCTTCAATAACCGCTATCGTTTCTTCAAAATTTGCACACAACCGATTGTGCTCATTCACTGGAAATCTTAAAGCCGCAAGTTTTTCCTGCAATTCAGAATGAGTTTTATAAACATCCTTATCGAGAAAACCCGCCGCATAGATAAAAACTCCTAGTTTTCTAGAATCCGTTATAGCTGGATCCAAAACTCTAAGAGCCCCTGCCGCCGCATTTCTGGGATTGGCAAAGGGTGATTCGCCAGCTTCTTCACGAATGGCATTTAACCTTTGAAACTCTTTCTTAGGCATATAAACCTCACCTCGCACTTCAATTTTCCTAAAGGGTTCAACGGAGATTTCGAGGGGAATAGATCTAATTGTTTTCAAATTCACAGTAATATCTTCTCCCTGCACACCATCGCCGCGTGTTGCACCGCGTAATAACTTTCCATCTTCATAGGTCAAAGCTATAGCTAATCCATCAAACTTTAGCTCAACAACATATTCGATGGAGTGTTCTGCTACATCTGGAAAACATTTTATTACGCGCTGATGAAAGGCACGCATTTCATCAATATTGTAGGTGTTATCGAGACTAAGCATAGGTGTGGAGTGCACTACTTGCCGGAACCGTTGCTCCACTTTTCCGCCTATTCGCTGGGTCGGAGAATTGGAAGT
Organism: uncultured Nitrospina sp.; assembly: GCA_964570185.1. Classification (GTDB taxonomy): domain Bacteria; phylum Nitrospinota; class Nitrospinia; order Nitrospinales; family VA-1; genus UBA8687. Next base: position 3,551 of record CAZMXD010000044.1, read on the forward strand.
CACGGATTCAGGAAATTTAGTTTCTAACTCTTTAAGACGACAATAGAGGGAATCATATTCTCTGTCTGAAATAGCCGGAGAATTTTTGACGTAATACAAGTGGTCGTGTCTGTTGATGGTATTTCTTAGTAATTCAATTTCTTTTTTTTTAGCTTCATTCATTCACGGTTCCAGAGTTACATAATATCCCTGCCTTCCCCTTTGCACCAGTAACAGAATACGGTCAGGGTTATTCAAATCGACAATGGATTTATTATAGTCCTCTTCCGTATCAATTCGTTCCTGATTTATTTGGCGGATTATATCTCCTAAGCTGATTCCTATTCTATCACTGGAGCTTTTGGGTACAACTTTGGTGACCACCATTCCTTTACTGGTTTTAAGTCCGTTATTTTTTGCGAAACGGGGATTATTCTGCTTTACCTCTAAACCTAGCCAGTTGTATGTAAATTCCGCAACATATTGCCTCGGTATAGCAATCACCCGAGCCGTCAATTCAAGATTTTTTCCTTCCCGCAAAATTGCAAAACGGACTCTATTGTCTACTGTGTAAGACGCCATGCGAGCTCGAAAGTCAGATTTTCCAGTCACTTCATGGTCTCCAACGGCAAGAATGATATCGCTTCTTTTCAATCCTGCAATCGCTGCTGGGCTTTTTTCTGCAACACGAACAACCAGCACCCCTTTATTTTTATTAAGTTGAAAATGTCGCAAAAGTTGTTGGTTCATTTCCTGGACAGAAACTCCCAACCAACCACGCCGCACTTTTCCAAATCGAATTAGCTCATCTACAATACGCTTGGCATTATCGATCGGAATCGCAAAACCAATTCCTTCTGCTTTTTGGTATATAGCTGTATTAATACCAATCAAAGCTCCATTAATATTTAAAAGAGGGCCACCACTATTCCCTGGGTTAATGGATGCATCCACTTGGATAAAATCACTGTACACCTCGTTTTTGCCAGTTCTTATATTTCTATTTAACGCACTGATGATTCCCGTGGTCACGGTATGACGCAATCCAAAGGGGTTTCCAATAGCAAGTACCTGCTCTCCAATCATCAAATCATCAGAGCGCCCCATAGGAACAAAAGGCAGAAACTGATCAGAATCTATCTTAATTATCGCCAAATCTGATTTAATATCAGCGCCGATGACCCTGGCATCAAATTCCCTTTTATCGCTTAATGCAATACGTATTTTGGATGCACGTGCTACAACATGCTCATTAGTAAGAATATAGCCTTCTTTGTTTATTAGAACCCCCGAGCCCAAGCTTTTTTTATTGTTTCGATTTTTAGAAATGAAATCGTTAAAAAATTGATCGAAAAGATTGTTTCTAAAATTCCGGAAGGGATTGCGAGGGAATGGGCCTATTTCAGAAGTATAAATATTTACAACTGCTGGACTGACTTTTTCTATAGCGATTACAAGAGGAGTTCTGCGTTTGCTTTGTTCCGTTGCCAAAGCAGATGGGATATCCAGCAGTTGGAAAAGCAAAAACAAACAAAGCCAGTGGGCGCGCACGATAATTGTATTTTAAAATTATAAAATGATTAAGGGGGAAGCCTTGAATATGGGCTTTCCCAGTTTCATCTATAGCAAAACAACTTTTACCCAACCTTGACGGCTATATAAATTGTTGTTCCCCCCCTTTTAACTAGGAAAAGAACCGAAGCACCTTTGTTCACAGACCCCAATAAGCGTTGGTAATCCCGCAAGTTGCTTATGGGCGCACGATTTATTTCTGTTATGACATCTCCTCGGCGAATTCCAGATTCACCCGCAAAACCGCCCGGAGTCACATCTGAAACCAGGACGCCTTGAATATTTTCCAATTGTAAACTTTGGGCGAGTTCCTCGGTAATGTCCTGAACTTGGAGACCCAGAGGATCTGCTTTTGCGACTACCTCAGTTTTTGTATCTTTAAGAACCTCAATTTTTACCCTTAGGGTTTCTGAGGATCCTTCGCGAATAACCTCCACGTCTACCACAGCATTTGGGGTGGTTGCGGCAACCATTTTCGGCAAATCCTCCATATCCTTCACAACCTTGCCATCGAATCCGACTATCACATCGCCACGTTTAACACCAGCCTTAAATGCTGGTCCGTCTGGTATAACATCACCTACCAAAGCTCCCTGGTCCTGGTTTAAGCCAAATGACTTAGCCAATTCAGGTGTGATTTTTTGAATCATAACTCCCAGCCAGCCGCGAGTTACCGAACCTTTTTCTTTCAAGTCCTGCAAAATACCCTTCGCAATATTTATGGGTATTGCAAAACCGATACCTACATTGCCGCCTGAATTTCCAGAAATAATTGCAGTATTTATTCCTATTACATCCCCTTCAATGTTAATCAAAGGGCCACCGCTATTACCTGGATTGATAGAAGCATCTGTCTGGATAAAGTCATCATAGGGACCCGCATTAATACTTCTACCCAAAGCACTTACCACACCAACGGTCACCGTATGACTCAAACCGAACGGGTTTCCAATTGCCATAACCCATTCCCCCACTTCCAAGTTTTCGGAGCTACCTAATCTTAAAAAAGGAAACTCTTTTGGAGCATTATCATTACGGTTAATTTTTATTAAGGCAATATCAGTTTTTGAATCTGATCCAATCAAGGTTGCGGTATATTCTTTTTCACTTCCTTCATCCTCCAGCAAAACAACAATTTCATCCGCACCCTCTATGACGTGATAATTAGTGAGAGCGTGCCCATCTTTATCTATTATAAAACCTGAACCCATTCCTCTTTTAGGTTTTTGATTAGGGCGCTCACCAAAAAACTTGTCATAAAAGTCACGGAAAGGGTCTGGTGCCCGTCCTTGACCAGGACCTGGCCTTGGCCTGCGTCCTGGAGGACGCAAACGATCATTCGGTTTTTCTGTCTTTGATTTTACGCTAACATTGACCACCGCAGGATTCTGCTTTTTTGCGATTTCCACGAACAGGTTACTTGTAAGTTTTTGTGTAGCACTGCTCAAAGCAAAAGAATCGTTACTAGCGAAAACCATTGCTAAAGAAAATATAAAAAGAAAAACCGCTCTGGTTGAAAGAAAAAACTGGAGAAAAGATTTGTGCATTTTAATAACCCTCAATAGAATGAGCACCATTTTCAAAATATGTAGCTTCCGTGCTTTTTATACTAACCCTATATAATCACATAAATAATGATTAAATTTATTCAATTGATATTAAACTGTAGTTAAATAGAGATTAAATTATTTTAATCTAGGCAATAACAACCCTGAAGTTAATGATAAAACTTAAATAGTAGATACTCGAAGGGAAAATATAGAACTTAAATTAATTATATAATGCTTTTTTTACTATTTACAACCTCAAAACCTTTTCAAAACAATCCTACCCCTTCTCTGGAATCCACTCAATTAGATATTGACTCAAAATAGAAGATAAATGATAATCGGTCTTAGAAGAGACCCTCCTAAATGTTGGCTGCTAAAAAGGTTAAAGCTGGTGCGTTTTGCAAACCAATTTTAAATCACAAATCAACATTTTAAGTTTATTAAATTTTTAATAACATATTCTTAATCTGCTTATGAGTTTTTTTCTTTCCGCCTTAGGTTTGATGATGGTTTTCGAGGGTATTCCCTATTTTTGTTTTCCTCAGAAAGTAAAATCTTTTGCGGAAAAATTACCTGAAATATCCGATGGCACCCTAAGAGTTATTGGTTTTTTTCTAATGATGATAGGGTTACTGGTTGTCTATATAGGAGGGGCTAACCATGCTTAAACGTATAATAGGTTTTCTTTTTATTTTATTATTTTTCTCGGGGTGCGCTACATGGGAAAAATGGAACATAGGGTCAGATGAAAATAGTGAGCCCCCACCTCCTCCAGTTACTGAAACTGCCGAGCCTTTTGACGATATACCCGTTCCATCAGGTTTTTCCCGAGATAATGTTAAATCATGGATATATGAATCAGGATCAGGAACAGTTAAAGTAGGCAGATTGTTTTTTTCCGGCTGGAAAAAAATGCGTGATGTCCTACCCTTTTACCAGAACGAAATGCTAAATAAAGGTTGGACTCTTATTAACTCGATCAAAACTGAAAAGAATCACATCCTTAATTATGAAAAAGAAGGTTGGGTAAGCACCATAATGCTTCATTCAAACATTGTGAGTACTTTTATAGAAATTCAGGTCGGCCCTAAATAATAGGGCACTTTACGGCAAACTTTTAACCATGCCCGACCAATCATCCAAGCAGTTACTACTAAACTTTCCAGCTCGTCCTGAGTTTAATTTTTCTAATTTTGTGGTATCTCTAGGGTCACGGCTTGCATTTGACGCAGCCATTAGTTTTTGCTCTGAAAACCATACCCTCTACCAATCCCTATTTCTCTTTGGCCAGAAAAACTTAGGTAAAACCCATTTACTGCTTTCAATTGGCAATCATGTTGCGGAAAGAGGTGGAAAAGCTCTTTACATTCAAGGAACAGATTTTTCAAATAAAGTGGGTAGATCAACCCAGACGCAACTTATGGATGTTGACTATTTTCTTTTAGATGATATTGAGGGGTTGACCTCCTCTACTCTTGCACAGGAAAAACTTTATCATATCTACAACACCATTATTGAAAAGGGAGGAAAAGTTGCTTTTACAAGTTGCTTTTCTCCAGAAAAAATAGGTAGCGCAGAAAGCTATCTCACATCCCGGTTCCAATGGGGTATGCTTGCAGAAATAAAACCTATTGATGATGATACAACCGCAAAAATTATCCAGAAACTAGCCCAAGACATTAATCTAATATTACCAGAAAATATCATTCATTTCCTTTTGTCTCGAATTCCACGAGATTTCTTTTCTATCCAGGATGCTGTTTCGACTCTAAATCAAGAATCCTATTTACAAAAGAAGAAAGTGACATTATCTCTGGTAAAAAAATCCCTTAAAATTTTTTGACTCCAATAGAAAAATTTAATATTGCCAAAAGCTTGAAGCGTTGGGCTAAAGAGAAACCCAATTCTATTGCTCTGTTAGAAATGCGTAGTGGACAGAAGAAAACATTTGAAGAACTGGAGCTGGAAAGTAATCGTTTGGCCTACGGGATGATTCAGTATGGCATGAAGCCATGCGAACGAGTTTTACTAATGGTTCCCTATGGAATTGATTTTGTAACTCTAACCTTTGCCATGTTTAAAGCGGATCTAATCCCGGTTTTAATTGATCCGGGATTGGGTAAAAAAAATGTTCTTAAATGCATTCAAGAAGTCGAACCCCAAGGGATGATTGCATTCCCACTCGTCCATGCAATAAAAAAAATCGTTCCTAGTCCTTTTAAATCCATCAAGCATTATGTTACAACCGGAAAAAGATGGTTCTGGGGAGGAACCACCTTGGATAATCTTCGAAGCCTGGGAAAAATAGATTTTAAAATAACTTCTACAGCAGAAGATCACCCGGCAGCTATTTTATTTACTAGCGGCAGTACGGGCCCAGCTAAAGGTGTGCCTTATTCCCATGACATATTTAATCACCAGATAAGAATTCTTAATGATCAATTCAAAATTCAACCTGGAGAAACCGATCTCCCCACATTTCCTCTTTTTGGTTTATTCAGTATCGGATTGGGAATAACAAGTATCATTCCAGATATGGATTGCACCCGTCCCGCTCAAGTCGATCCGAAAAAGATTATTGCTCCAATCAACGATTTTAAAGTTACCAACAGTTTCGGCTCGCCTGCTTTATGGGATAAGGTAAGCCAGTATTGTCTGAATCATAATATTAAGTTGTCCAGCTTAAAACGAATTCTTATAGCGGGCGCACCTGTTTCTGGTTCCATTTTGGGACGTTTCGAAGGCATCGTGCATAAAGACTGTAAAATTTATACGCCTTATGGCGCAACAGAAGTCCTACCCGTAACACAAATCGACAGACAAGAAATCTTGGAACAAACTTGGGACTTATCCAATACCGGACAGGGCATATGTGTAGGGCGTGTAATTCCAGGAGCTGAGATAAAAATAATAGCAGTATCAGACCTCCCAATTTCTAAATGGGAAGAAGTCAAAAAAGTTGGTGTAAATACAGTGGGAGAAATTGTCATTAAAGCTCCGTGGGCCACCCAAAGCTATTTTCAACGGGAAGACTTGACACGACTCGCAAAAATTAAAGACGAAGATTCGTTTTGGCATCGAATGGGTGATCTGGGGAGGCTCGACGAACAAAATCGTCTCTGGTTTTATGGTCGTAAAAGTCAGAGAGTTATTACCAAAAGTGGAACTCTTTACACCATCCCATGCGAAGCCATCTTCAATCAACATCCCGATGTCAAACGTTCAGCTCTAGTTGGCACGGGTTTCAGAAATAAACAAAAACCAATAATAATTATTGAACCTGCTAGTTCGGAAAGAATCAACTCCTCAACAGAACGAGAAAATTTCACAGAAGAATTATTGAAACACGGAGCGGCATTCCATCTAACACAATCCATACAAAAAGTACTCTTCCACTCTAATTTCCCGGTCGATGTGAGACATAACGCCAAAATTTTCAGGGAAAAACTTTCCCTTTGGGCAGAAAATCAGTAAATGACGTTCAAAAGTTCTTAGACAACAGAATGCCTCCGCCACGGCTATCAGCCCTGGGATAAATTGTAAAATGCTGGCCTTTTTTATTGTTATGTAATCGAAGGATAGTTTTAGAAGTGAAGTAACCCAAAGCCGCACCAAAAAACACATCGGAAGCCCAATGCTTTTCATCATTAATTCTGGATAGACCTGTAAGACTCGCGATTCCATAAGATATAGGTTTTATATAAGGAGTTTCTTCATATTTATTTGCGATGACGGTCGCAATTGCAAAAGCTGTAGATGTATGTCCAGAGGGAAAAGATTTGTGGTCCGTCGTAAACCCATCAAAACTCGTAGAAGAATCTCCTGTTGAAGGCCGATGGCGACCCATCGATAATTTAAGTACCGTTGTATATAATCCGGTAACAAGAAAACTTTCAGTGGCAATTAAAGCAGTCCGCTTGGCCTTATCATTTTCATCATAATGACCAAAAATATAAAAAGCCGCCAAAGCTGGAATTGTAACTAGACCATTTCCAAATGGTTCAAATAAATTCGCAAAGTTATCGGTGGTGGAACTTCGGTTGTCCTCAAAAACGTCCCTTATTTCTTCATCGAGGCCAATAAAAAAACCAGTTCCAATAGCAACGGAGCCTGCCATTATCCAATCTGAATGATCCCATCTTGAAGGAGAAGTAGCAGTATAAGCTATGTCAGAAAATATTCCTTTAAAGTAGTCACGGTTTAAATCTAATTTATTTTGCGCATCTCCTAGTCTTTCTCGTTTTTTCGGAATTGAGGTATAAGTCCTATTATCTGAGAGTTGTAGTTCATCAAAATTAGCATTGAAAAAGTTTTTGCTTTCCTCGAAGTTCTTTCCAAAAAATTGAGGCTCCTTAATTTCACCCGCATAAGCCCATACCCCCATCATTACAAAATAGGATAGCAAAAAGACAGTAATCTTTATAAAAATGGGATTTTTGAACATAGTAAAAAAATATAAGGGAATAAGACTGATAACCTATCATAATTTTAACGGCTTATAATTCTGGATAATTAGTCATTTTTCCCGTTTTTTATAGAACCCCTACCTTAATTAAAAAAATTCGAAAATCTGCACAATATTTTTAAAAAGTCAGACTGGGGAAAATAGAGCAATTTTTAGAAAATTCGAATCCAAAAACAAAATATCTGAGGGGGAGGAAATTTTAGATAGAGGTCAAATTAAGAGGGAAAGCCGAAGCAAACCATAAGCCGGGTTTTGTTCTTCATTTTAAAA
>CAZMXD010000045.1:0-11195 GCA_964570185.1 uncultured Nitrospina sp.
AAATGACTGGAGCCATTTGTAAAAAATATATGGTTATCAAGCTAAACAGGATTCCGCATGGAACAGAATGAATTATCCCGCGATGAACGGTCAATCTTTTGAATATCCAGAAAAATATAATCCTCACAAAAATTCCAATTAAAAATGAAACAAATACGACTTGAACTATTGATAAAACCTCAAATAATTCGATAATGGTTAAAACTATTAATGCGATTGTTAACAAATTAAAAACATACCGTGCTGATGTAGAATGGTCAGAATCAATATCAGGAAGAAATCCACCAATCACACCTAATACAGAAAGGGGAATTAAGTTTATGGATTCATCCACAAAGTCAGCATTAAACAAATAAACCGAGGATAAAGAAGAAGTTATTACAGCTCCAGTCAGGTGTGTTGAAAAATTGGCCATAATATTAATTCTATTGCGAACTTATTAACTAAACTTATTGCCATGTATTTTAATATAAATTTTTTTAGCTACTCCGATCCAAGAATAAGTTTAATTTAATATGTTCGGCATAGTTTTTATTTGTTCTAAGATATTAATGTGTGAATATTCTCACTTTAACTTCTTTGGTATTTCTTCTATTTCATTAATGAAATCGTTTAAAATTTCATTCTCTTTTATTACTTCAATAGAATCTGCCCAGAAAGAGTCGTCCTTACCTTGCATATAACCTATATAAAAAGCTATTCCAAGAAGTATTATTAAAATTACTAATCTATTCATTGTATTTATTAAATTTTCGGGCAATGTTTTTTATCTGATTATCTTTAGAGGATAGCTTAGAACAAACATCATTGCCATATATGTATCGTTAAATCACCAGATTCTTTCTCCCGGCCAAACTCAACTGCTAATCTTATTTGGTTACCACTACACCAAGCTCTTCTAAGGTTTAAAGTTTTTGTTGTTATGAACTTATTAAATTTATTTTTAATTTTTATTTTTTAGAAACTAAATGTTTAAAATTAATTTTGCTAATTCTTTTGAAATCGGAAATTTAAGAGTATCTTCTATCCAAAGCCAATTCCCAGAAACATTAGCTTCCAAGAATACCAAATCATTATTTTCTGAAAGCGCAAAATCACAAGCCGCAAAATTGATATTCCATTTTCTTAGCAATTTAATTAAATCTTTCTTTACTTTTTCTGGTAATAAATATTTCTTTATTGGCAAATCAACTTTTTTTCTAAAGTCGACTTTGCTTTCCTCAAATTTTTGAGAATCGATTTGAGCAGAGTAGACTTGATTCCCGATTACGGTAACCCTTATGTCAGCAATTTTAGGAATGAATTCTTGAAATAAGCACGGAGCATTTCTAATTTCTTCAATATTATCTAATTTTTCTGATGTGACTTTGGAAGTGTAAAAACCATATGCTTTTTCTTCATCAATCCCCATGTTAATTTTTGAATTAAGGGTTTCAATCATACAAACTTCACTAAGTTGTTTTATAACAACATTTTCATTACATTTTTTATAAAATTTTAGAAATTCCTTAGGGTCACTCGTAACTATAGTATCAGGGGTCTTCAATCCACAAATTTTTGCTTCGACCCCTTGTAATATCTTATTATCGAATTTATCCTCATTCCATGGTTTGTTTACATGAAATTTATTTTCAAAACATTTTAAAAAACCGGACAAAGCACATTTTTTTTCCTGATAAACCAATTTGTCGTGGATATGAAGTTCTTCTTGAATTTCCGGAATATCAGAATCCCTTATATAAATCGAAATAATATCTGAAAAATGATATTTCAATTGTTTGTTTTTATTCTCAATTTGAAAAGCAGACCTATTAACATCCAGCGACATTTTCATTCCTGAAAAGTAGTCATCAACTGAAATTAAAATTACTTCTGCACCAAATTCACGGCATTTTTCTGCAACCGATTCTGCATGAATATCATTATTCAGGCAAAAAATAAGCACTACCCCTAAACTCTTATTCATTTAAATTTACATCTATAAATGAAATTCCTAACAATTTACATATATCTCGATCTTTATTATTATTTATAATAGACGAGTTTATTTCAGAGTTAAAAACCCTGCAAAATTTTAAAAACTTTAATGTTTTAAATTTGCTTTTATTTATTGAACAATTATTTATCCAGTTATTTATACTTTTCCACAAACCCATATCTTTTTTAATATATATATTTATTTTTGAGTTTGTAATTAACAATGTTATAGGAGATGGAATTTTTAAAAAGGTATACCAATCTTGGTATGAAAAAGCAGGAACATCATCTGGATGATAATGCCATGAAAAATGATTTGTTGTTATTGCAGGAGAAAATTCCCTGCTCCCAACATTCCAAATTATCCAACCATTTCCAAATGATCCCGATAATTCATTGACACCCAGGGGAAGGCTCCCATGAAAAGTTTTTATGTCATAAGTTGTTTTGAAACAACAATTGGGTTGTCTTGGAGGGGCAGCGTCCCAATTTAAAAGATGGTTTTTGGGAATTAATAATTCGAAGTTAATATCTTTCAATCTCACGATTATATAAACTTGCGGATAATTTAGATAAAAGTTAATTTTATCCTATAACTAACAAAATCTTGATTATTAAATGGTTTTTTTATGTCATCTACCAGCTCTTTTATCCGTTCGGCCTTTAGTCATTTTAGATGGTTTCCACTTTCCACTTCGTGTATAGCCAGATTTAAGTCTCCGAGGAGCTGTATAAACTGAGGTTGGGTAACGTTTAGTTCTCCCCCATTCGTGGTCGTCTTCTTCAACTAAAGGTATTTCGCTTTTAAAATTCAACAAAAATGGCTTATTATTGTCGCCCATAGATCACCTCAATTATCACTTAGTGCCATACTGATTTTTATTTTTGAGTTATTTACAACCTCCAAAATAGCCGCGGTAATCATTATCTCTGAAGCACCGAAAGATTTCCCCAAACGATGAATTATATCCAATTCTCCATAACTTAATTCCCCGTCTGCCAAGGCCACGCTAGTTAAATCCTTTAATAGTTCAAATTCGTCAATTCCTTCAGGTAATAAATTGTTTTCAATTTCAAAGTCTTCGTCGAAAAATGAATCAAGAGCTTCATTTTCTTCTTCAGCCTCTTCCTCACTTTCATTTTCCACGCATTCAATAAGGTCATTTATTTTCCCTTGAATAAGCGATTTCCCTTCCTCCCAGTTCAAATTATATTTTTTAAGAATATTTTTTGCTGCTAGCCATTCATCATCCAGAATTTTATCGTCAGCCCATATGACGTATGCAATATTTTCACAAAGAAAATTTTTCATAACTAATTTAGGACCACTGACTTTACTTCTATCAGGGCGGTCCACTCCTTTAAGATACTATCTATCTTCGTCGATTTTTTATTTTAATGATGATAGCGACACATTATTATCAGCAAGCTCACCATCTTTGTTTTCTACTTGAACTTTTATCCCCATTTCTTCTTCAAACATTTTTTCAACATTTTTCACATGTGTTCTACCGTTTATTTCAATAGTACCTCCCTTTGCTGATTCAGATCGAATTGATGAGAGCGTTAAGCTTCCATCAGCAAATCTCGGGCCCTTATAAATTCTAATTGAGACACCAAATTTTTCTTTAAAATTATTTTTAAATGTATCAACCTTCATTCTTCCATCTACTCTTATGTCTTTTGCCATTTCAAACTCCTTTTTAGCTTAATGATTAACTCATTTCTTTTGCAACATCTTTTAGTTTTATGTCATTAGGTGCCAACTTCTTTCCGTCAGGAGAAGCAATTTGAATACCGATCCCCATAGATTTTTCAAACTGTTTTTCAATATCCCCCACTGTATTATTTTTCTTTATAACAATTGACTCCACCTTTATATTTTCGGCCGATACCGAAGCTAATGTTGCTTTTGTGTCAGCAGGTTTTGCACCTTTTCCGGTATTAATTCCTTTTTTTGACTTTGCATATACCCTTATTTGTGTGCCAAAATTTTCAGCAAACTGTTTTTGTAATGTCTCCACATGCATATTGCCATTTACTTCAACATCTTTTAAACCAAGTAAAAACTTAAATAAGCCCATTAGCCCCCCCCTTTATTTCTATTAAATTTTTTTGGTAATAAAATTAATTCTGCACGGACACATACGCAAATATTCGTATTGAAACCATTTAAAATACTAACCAAAAATTCAAGCTTGACTATTCTTAGGTATAGCAATTTATATCAAAATATTCACAAAATGTGAACAATATTGATTAATGGTAATGGAGAAATATGAACAGGTTAACATCAACGCTCAAGACCTTAATCACTTTCTCCTTCTATATTGCCCCCATCACACCCATTCGATGGTAAGATTACGATAACTTTTAGACCCCAATAGAACCCGTTTGGATATAAATAGGAAAACCAAGTACTTGTGAACAATGAGTTTAAAGGTATTAAGGAAGGATTCATTTAATTCTGGAGTAAGGGGCCGGAGGTTCAAATCCTCTCATCCAGAACAATAAACACAGTGGTTTAATGGTTTAGTTATAACGAGCCCTAGAATTATGAGCGCAAAAAAGTTAGTAGTACTGGGTGGAGGCCCGGGAGGTTATGCGGCAGCATTTTTGGCCGCCGACAAGGGTATGGATGTCACCCTTGTTGACATCGGTAATAAGCCAGGCGGTGTTTGCTTGCACCGCGGATGTATACCGTCAAAAACGCTATTGCATATTGCGCACCTTATAAATGAAACAAAAGAAGCAAAAGCCTGGGGTATAAATTTTGGGGATCCCAAAGTTGATCTTGAGTCTGTCAGGAAATGGAAAAACCAGGTCATTGACAAGATGGCCATTGGACTCACACAACTTAGCAGGCAACGTAATGTAAAATTTGTTTCAGGAAAAGGGGTCTTCAAGGATTCAAATACCCTGGAAGTGGAAGGCACAGAATTTTTATTTGACCATTGCATAATCGCTACGGGGTCGCGCCCAACCCAGTCCTTTGAAAATATTCCCAATACATTCAACTCCACGGGAGCGTTAAACCTGGATAGTATCCCAACATCGTTATTGGTTATTGGTGGTGGCTATATAGGCCTTGAATTAGGCAGTGTTTATGCGGCTTTGGGTAGTCGGGTAACCGTCGTAGAAATAACGGATCGGCTTTTAAATGGAGTGGACCGTGATCTAGTAAGACTCTTGCAGAACAGAATAAAGAAACACTTTGAATCAATTCTTTTAGAGACTCAAGTTACAACTTTGAATAATAATGGTTCTGGGGTTTCGGTAACGCTAAAAAATAAAACAGGAACAGAGCAAAGGGTTTTTGATCAAGTGCTTATTTCCGTAGGCCGCAGTCCAAACACCAATGAATTGGGGCTCGAAAACACAAAAGTAAAAATAAATGATAAGGGTTTTATTGTTGTCGATTCACAACAAAAAACAAATGATTCTTTTATATCAGCCATTGGTGATGTGACAGGAGATCCGATGCTGGCTCACAAGGCTTCCCACGAAGCAAAAGTAGCAGTCGAAGTTATAGCGGGAAAAAGTACTAATTTTGACAATCGGGTAATCCCCGCAATTGTCTTTACCGACCCGGAAATTGCATGGGCGGGTTTGACAGAAACCCAGGCTCAAACAGATGGAAAAAAAATATCAGTGGCTAAATTCCCATGGGGAGCTTCTGGCAGAGCACAGTCGTTGGGCCGCGGGGAAGGACTGACCAAACTAATCATTGAACCAAAAACTGAAAAAATACTCGGGGTTGGCTTGGCCGGAACAGGAGCCGGCGAATTAATCTCCGAGGGTGTTTTGGCAATTGAAATGGGAATAAAAGCAAAAGACCTCTCACTAATGATCCATCCACACCCAACACTATCCGAAACATTGATGGAAGCCGCTGAGGTTTTTTATGGGACAGCCACTCACATCTATAAGAAAAAAAGAACTTAATTGAAAGTTTTTAATCGAACACCTCTCGCCAAATAAAGCAACAAACAAATTTTTGACAAGGATCTCATTATTCCTGACGAGTTTACAATAAAAACCCGCCTTTAAATTTTTGTCTTAACAACATTAAAAGCATTATTTTACAATAACTTATAAGGCTTAAACCTGACATGTAAAGTTTGGCATAAAACTTGCCGTTACAAAGGTTAAGACAAGGAGTTATTTATTAAGTATTTTAAAATGGAAGGTCAAAACTACCATGGACAAGGTAAAAGTTGCTTATCCAATATTTGATAAGTTGATCAGTTCAAAAGCTACATCTAAATCAGAATTATTTATTTTAAAAAGTATTGCCGCATCATTTGCCGGAGCGTTAATTCCCGCGGCCATTTTTTATTTCTTGATGTAGGTTAGAAAATCAAATTAAATTAAAATCCAATCATGATGTTTAAGAATGATTAGTAATAAGGCCAATAAGGCGAGTAAGGCCAATAAGGCCTAAATGAATTTGGATTGAACCAAGGATCCCAATAAGGTGGATAAAAATAAGGATTGCGTTCAATGTCCTCGCGAAGCACTAACTCTTCAACCTCAACAACAGGAAACTTGTAAGGACGGTCCCCCACCTTTCCCAACTTGGTTTCCTTTATTTTTCCAACCCCTGTTATTTGCCTTCCCTTGGCATAAATCTCGGGTTCCAAAAAACTTTTTTTAAAAAATATAAAACGCCCTCCCGACTGGTCGCCGGCTTCCGGATATCCTGAGGAATCAATTTTTTTTTGTACTACTTCTATTTCGGTTCCGTCGTTAAGAACACGAGTTTCTACAATCATACCGCCTAATATCACCCTCTTACCTATAAACCCTTCGGTGTTTTCAAAAATTTGCTCAAAGGTGAGATTGGTGTCCAAGTCTTTACGCAGCTCCGGGGATATGGTATATGCACAACCCAAAGTTCCTATAAAGAAAAATAATATAATAGTTTGATAGAATCGTTCCATCCTAAACCATTTGCTTAAAATTAAATTTTTAAGTTTAAATACCAGTAAAAGATTTTAAAAAGTCCTGAAATACATTTAAGCCCTTTTCCACATAATATTCAAAGTCTTTTTTAAAATAAAGTTGGCCTCTAAAAAATCTGCTTTTGCATTAAGTTAATTGGCCGAATGCCTCTAAAAAAGTTAAAATAAGCCGAAACATATAATAATTCCGGAACCACTCAATATCCTCTTATTATGGCCCAGCCGACTAATCGGGACTACTACAAGATTCTAGGTGTCACTACTAAAACCCCGAAAAAAGAAATCAAACAAAAATATAGAGCACTGGCTAAGAAGTTTCATCCTGATTCTAATAAAGGAAGTAAGGAAGCTGAGGATAAATTTAAAATTATTTCCGAAGCCTATGAAATTTTAAGCAATGCCAAAAAACGAAAGGAGTACGACCGCCAGAGAAGTTACAAAAAGTCAGCGTCGAGCAGACCCTCAGGAAGACCAAACTGGGCCCAGGAGCCACCGGGAGGTTTTGGACGTCGTCCAAGTGGAAATGAACAAACTTATCAGGAGCCTTTTGCGGCCGAGCCGGAACCTATTGATCCGGACATGCCCACAAGCGGATTTGACTTACAATTTATAATAGATGTTCCTCTGCCTATCGTCGCCTTAGGGGGAACAATCCCCTATACTTATGAAAAATATGTCAAATGTCAGGATTGTGATGGCACGGGCGCGCAAGAAGATAATGAATGTCCTAACTGCCAGGGAAAACAGCTGGTGGTACGTTCTGTTACACTTGATGTTAAAATTCCGCCTGGTGTTGCAGACCAATACACACTTGCGATAATTAAGGAAGGTGGCGAAGGAAGAAATGGGGGGCCCCCTGGTGAATTATTTCTAAAAATTAACACCCAGCCCCATCCAAAATTTAAAAGAATTAAAAATAATATTATTAGTGAGGTTATTATTCCCAGAAAACTTGCCGATCAAGGCGGCTTTTTTAAAGTCGAAACTTTAAATGGAAAACAAACAATTGAGATTGAAGAAGGAACTTTAATAGGAGAAGAAATACGTATTCGAGGAGAAGGCGCCGCAATAAACTGGGGAAAGAAGAGAGGTGACCTAATTATAAAATTCAACATTCAGGAAGACGATTCGTGACCTTTTTTCTCCTAGTCCTTTTACTTGTAGGTGTCATCATTTATATCTTCTGGATTCTTCTCAAACCCGTGGAAAAGCATCCTACAAAAAAAGGACTCCGAAAAGAAATAGACCATAAAAATAAAAACACAGAAGTAAGACAAGAAAACCAAAATTCAAATATCGATCCAATCCGTAAAAAAATTGCGGAACAAATCAAAAAAGACCCGGAAATCATTAGTCGCGCGCTTAGTTACTGGTTAAATCAAAAATAGTGCGATATAGCCTGAAAGCGCAAAGATCAATTTTATAAGCACAAACTATTACCATTCGCTTCCGAAAAAGACGCTTATTGGCGAAATCCCTATATATTCCGCATACGAAATTTATTTTGCTAAGAACAAAGAGAGTGAGAAATAGTTTTAAGGAAGTCGCTTTTACCCTTTACGAGCTTTTACTTCGGCGGCAAATGCTTTAGCACGTTTCAACATAGCTGCTTTCTCTTCGGAAGAGAAATCTTTGCGGGGCTTAGGACCCGGAACAAAGTTTCCCGAGGATTTTTTAGCTGGAGCGGGTGTGGCTTCAGCAACTTCTGCTTCCACCGCGGGCTTTACTTCAGGTTTGGCTTTAGCAGGAGTCGGAGTCGAAGCTTTCGCCACGGCCTCTCCCTCTTTTCTCACCAGACGCATTGAAGACCAAACATCATTGGTCGGATAGGGGGTATCCAGACCAATTTTCAAATCCATCCGGATTATTTTTTCGTCAGAGCATTCGGTTATCCAAGTATTAGACGCTCCACCAGGCTCAAAGATAGGATCAATGGGATAAAACGTACCATTTTTATCCATTAATTGTTTAACCCCGGTTTTATCAAAGAGAGTTAGAGCTTCGGCTTTTGTAGGAATTCTCCAATTATCATAACCACCGAATTGAGCTTTATTATTATTAACCCAATCCACGTACTGCTCGTGATCTTGCCAGGTATAAAATTGCTTTTTATCTAACCAAGCATCCGTTTTTTTCCAAGTTAAACTGGAATTTGGATCTGTGATGGTACCATCACCATTATCAACAAGTGGATCACCAACAGGGCCAGCTTTTTTTGCGGCCTCTGCTTTTTTTGCAGCCGCTAACTTTGCCTTCTCTGCCGGGGAGATTTGTTTTTCTTCGGTAGGTGGAGAATTTTCTGCCATCTTTAGCTTCTTTCATTTTTGGACGGTTCAATACCTTCCAAAATTTCACTCAAATCTTTTTCTGAACTTGAAAGAGTTTTTAATATTTCTCCCAGTTTTGAGGCCGTAAAAACATCTAAACGTGATTGATAATCGCTCCGGTAATCCGCGGCGTTTTTACGGATCCAATCGACAACAATCCGCTCCTTCGTTTCTCCATTTTGATTGGAGCACTTTTTGTCCAGCAGATTGGTCTGGGATAACCGTATGATTTCACAAATCAAATCTTCTTTGACCTGGTTCATACTATTAATTTTAACACGAGATTGCACGAAGGGCTCAAAGCCCCAAGCCTCAAAAAGACGCCACTTTATAATGGATTTTGAAGCTTGTCAACGCGATAATTCAAGCCGTTAGATTACCTATCAAAACAAATAATTAGGGCTTTATTTATTGCCATATATTGTCCTATTTTGTCTTCTTTTTATGGAGCTACAGGCGCGAGATTATTCTTACCCTCGGTTTGTTTGGGACCGCGGATCCAAATATTCCCGTAAACCTTCTCCCAAAAAATTAAATGATAAAATAGTAAAAAATATGGCCAGTGAAGGAAACAATATTAAATGGGGGTAAAACTTTATAGCGGTCCAGCCATCACTGGCGAGGGTTCCCCAACTACTTGCCGGGGGAGCGATTCCGAGTCCGATAAAGCTCAAGGTGGACTCCGCTAAAATTGCGACGGGAATACGAAAACTAAGTGTCACAACAAGAACACCTAATATATTAGGCAAAATTTCCTTTAACATAATCCTGTAATGGCTTGCACCCAAGGCTTTGGCTGCCAGAATAAAAGGATACTCTTTTATACGCAAAACCTCCCCCCTTACTAATCGCGCAATGGTTACCCAACTGACAATAGTCAAAGCAATGAATACACCAGTTATTCCGTGCCCCATCAAAACGGTTATCAAAATAATCATTAAAAGATCAGGCAAAGCAAAAACCACATCCACAATCCGCATCATGAGGTTATCAGTTCGTCCACCCGCGTAAGCAGAAATAGTTCCATATATGGCACCGATGACCAGAGCCAGTATAGTGGAAAAAACTCCTACAAATAATGAAACCCGAGCACCATAAATCATCCGGGATAAAAGATCTCGCCCAAGCCGATCCGTACCCAGCCAATGTTCAGAGCCTGGAAAAGAAAGAATATTCAAGGTATCCTGAGTTTTATAAGAGTAAGGCGCCACCCATGGGGCCAGAACTGCGACCAAGCAAATAATGACAAGAAAACCAGTGCTTAATTTGAAGGATAAGGGCATAAAGCTATTTTACCGAAACTCTGGGGTCAAGCCATCCATACACCATATCAACAACAATATTAGCGATAACGATCAAAACAGCATAGACCAATGTCACCCCCATAATCAAAGGATAGTCCCTGTTAGTAACAGCTGTGATGAAAAACCGGCCCATACCAGGAATTGAAAAAATAAATTCTATTACAAAAGAACCGGTAACCAAACCGGCGGTTAACGGCCCCATAACCGAAACAATCGGATAAATTGAATTTTTCAAAACATGCCTTAATAAAATTTTAAATTCACTCAATCCTTTGGCACGAGCAGTCCGTATATAATCAGTAGCGAGAACATCCAATACCGTAGTGCGTGTTAAACGGGCAATATACCCTGCAAAACCAGAGCCTAAAGCAAATGCAGGAAGGATCATATATTTTGGCCCTTCCCATAAAGCCGGGGGAAGTAAATGCCAATGATGTGAAAACACCCAAATGGATACCGCACCTAACACGAAACTCGGAACAGAAATTCCCATTGCGGCAAATAATAATACCGACCTATCAAGCAAAGAGTTTTTCCAATAGGCAGAAATTATTCCCGCAGGAATACCGAACCCCAATACAACTATAACGGCACACATGCCTAAGGTAAAAGATACTGGAAAA
>CAZMXD010000046.1:0-11157 GCA_964570185.1 uncultured Nitrospina sp.
CAGATATCTATAATGATAATTATCCTCCCGACAAGCGTGGTGCTTTTTTTTCCAAACCACTTTTGCTTTCAGTAGGAATTGCCGCTCTTTCGGGTTATATCGGATCTTTTTTTCTTGCGCTCGACATTAATAATTACCACTGGATATTTGCATTTCTAGGTTTTTGCGCTGTTGCTAAAGCTACTGCCATTTTTTGCATGCCTTCTGAGCCAGTTGTCGACAGTCCTCATGCCCACCCTTTTGGAAATATGAAATATATTATCCAAGATAAGTCATTTGGTTATGTATTATTAACCTGGTTCATAATGGGTTTTGCCAATCTTTGGACTTTGCCGCTTCGAGTGGATTATATAACAGCTCCCGAATGGGGAATTGAGGGCTCCGCAATTTTTGTGGCTATGATAATTACCATCATTCCAGAAACGATGCGAATGGTTCTCATCCCTTTTTGGGCTACTCTTTTCGATAAAATGAATTTTGTCCTATTAAGGATGATCCTCAACTTGTTTTTCGGCTTCGGAGTCCTTTTATTTTTTATTACTTCTAACCCTTGGGTTATTGGTTTGGGTTCTGCATTGATTGGCGCTGCCTTTGCTGGTGGAAGTATTGCATGGAATCTTTGGGTTACTAAGTATGCTCCTCCGGGAAAAACAGGTGCTTATATGTCAGTGCATGTCAGCCTCACTGGAATCCGAGGAACAATTGGGCCAATATTAGGTTATTGGACAGTCAGCCTCATCGGTGCACGAAATATCGGGATTCTTTCCTTTGCAATGATGTTTTTCGCCACCCTCATGCTTATTCCAGAAGTTAAATACGGGAAAAAAACAATCCCAAAGGGTAAATCCTGATAAATTAAAAGATGAATTGCCAAGAATAGAATAGCCCTATATCTTGATCCAGTTCCTAAAAATTGTTATAAAAACCTATATATATTTTGTTAATTTTTAGGAGGAAGAGGTTTTGGATAAACCACTAGTTGGAATTATTATGGGAAGTGACTCTGATTTTTCCATAATGGAGGAAGCCAGCAAAGTACTGGAACAGTTTAACGTTGCCCATGAAGTGTTGGTAACCTCGGCACATCGAACTCCTGAAAGGACTCGAAAATACGTTCAAGGAGCTAAGCGAAGAGGCCTTCATATTTTTATTGCTGGTGCGGGGGGCGCTGCTCATTTGGCTGGTGTTGTTGCAGCTGAAAGTACTTTGCCTGTTATTGGGGTACCAATCGATTCAACCCCTTTAAACGGTCTTGATTCAATCTTATCAACCGCCCAAATGCCAGGCGGGATACCAGTTGCAACAGTAAGTATCGGGAAATGGGGGGCAAAAAATGCGGGCCTTCTTGCGGTGCAAATCCTGGCATTAGCCGATGAAAAACTGGCCAGCAAACTGGTAAAATATCGAAAAGAACAAGCCAAAGCAGTTGAACAAAAGAGTAAAAAATTAAAAACACCCTATGCCGCAAATTTTAAAGGTTAAGCCAGACAATCCCGAATCATGGGGAAATATGATCGCTGAAACCCAAAAGGTCTTGAAGGGTGGAGGTATCGTAGCATTTCCCACAGACACATTTTATGGCTTGGGTGCAAATCCTTACAACAAAAAGGCCGTTGACAAAATTTATTCAATTAAAAGCCGTGACCCAGACAAACCATTACTTCTGCTTATTGATTCGCTTATAAAATTAGACGATTTGGTAGAAGAAATCTCAGAAGCCGGCAATAAACTTATTGGATCTTTTTGGCCAGGCCCTTTAACAATGCTTTTTAAGCCCAAGCACACCGTTCCTAAAAATATTACAACAGGTTTAATAGGAATAAGGCAACCAGGAAACTCAATAACTCGGAAAATTTTAGCTGAGTTAAATTATCCTTTGACAGCACCAAGCGCAAACAAGAGTGGTGAATCACCTGCTACTTCCGCCGAACAAGTAAAAAGTAGTCTCGGAACCAAAGTCGATCTCATTCTGGATGCAGGAATTTGTATGGGGGGAGAACCGTCTACGCTGGTGGATACGACTCAGATCCCTGTCCAACTGATTCGAGCAGGGGCTATAAACTTTAAAAGTATTCAAGAGTCTTTAAACGAAATACCGCAAATTCAGGAGTCTTTATGATTTTTGGAACTGGACTAGACATCATTGAATTAGAGAGAATCAAAAATTCGATTGAAAAATATTCTCCGAAATTTGAGCAACGAGTCTTCACATCCAGTGAAATAAGCTATTGCAAATCTCAAGGTGACCCAGTAAAACATTTTGCGGCACGTTTTGCTGTTAAAGAAGCAGTTTCAAAATGTCTTGGCACAGGAATCACCGGAGCTTTGGGTTTTCAAGATATGGAAATAACCCATGAAGATACAGGCAAACCTGTTTTAAATATGACCGGTAAAGGCAAAGAATTATTTCAAAAACTTAAACTCAAATCTATCCACATTTCAATTTCTCACGATCGCACTTACGCAATAGCTCATGCCATTGCCGAACAATAAGCAAAGCGGGGAACCTTGAAACCGATTCGGCATCTTCTAGAATATATTTTTGTTTATGCCCTCATCTTACTGGTAAGGCCTTTACCGCAAAATGCGGTAGTAATTCTTGGAAAAAGGCTGGGTGCACTAGTGTTTTACTTTTCAAAAAAAAGGAAAAAAGCCGCTAAAACTAATCTAAATATTATGTTTTCCGACACCAAATCAATGGATCAGAAAATGCGAATCATACAAGATTCTTTTAAAAGCCTTGCGGTTTCAGCTTTGCAGTCAATTTGGGTTACTTTTAATACAGAAGAAAGGGTTCGGCACTTAATAGAAGGAGAACCTGAAGGCCTGGAAATACTTAAAAAATGCCTTGAGAAAAGAAAAGGAATTTTTTTTTTAACGGCACATTATAGCAATTGGGAAATCATGGGTTTAAACCACGGGTTATTAGGAATTTGTTCTTTATCCTCAATTGCGCGAAAGTTGGACAATCCCTATCTAAATACTTTAGTGGAAAAATTAAGAGCCTCAACGGGTAATAATATTTTTTATCGTGATGATTCACTTTTAAAAATTGTTAGGGAGCTTAAAAATAATAACAGCGTTGCCGTAATGATGGATCAAAATACAGCAAAGGGTGGAATATTTATAGATTTTTTTGGGTTGAAGGCTTCAACTCCACGTTCTGTAGCACAATTATCTTATCGGATGGGAACCCCTGTCCTGCCCCTCTTTTCCTACCCTACCATAAAAGGAACATATAAAATCAAATATGGTCCAGAATTGGAATTTAAAAATTCTGAGAACAAAGATCAAATTATCTCGGATTGGACTCAGGAAATGGGAAAATACATTGAATCTATAATTCGAAAAAACCCCGCACCTTGGATGTGTGGTCATCGGCGTTGGAAAACCCGACCTAAAGGGGAAGAAAAAATCTATTAAATATTTTATTTATGAGATGTCCCGCCTGCGATAATGAACTAACGGAGTATAAAGTTTCGGGTATTAAAGTAGAAATTTGTCGGGGTTCTTGCGGAGGAATTTGGCTTAATCATTCTCAAATAAAAAATTTAAAACACCTTAAACCGGGAGCAGGCAGAGAACTTCTTCTATTTGATAAGACGGATGGGGTAAAAACATATCGCAATTCAGAACATCCCTGCCCTAATTGTGAAACTACATTATTGTATAGGCATTTTTTCAGCCGAAAATATGATACAGAAGTAAATCAATGTTCAAAATGTAGCGGATTTTGGATCGATTTAGGGGGTCTAACTGAAATATTAATATCCCGCAAAAAAAACAAAAGAGATTTAATTGAAAATTATTTTACTGTAATAAGAAATGAAAAAATTTCAAGGATGAATCTAGCAAATCAAGATATTGCAGAGGCGGCAGAATTAATAACTGTAATTTTTAATTTCTTAAGGCCAAGTTAGAAAATATGATGCGAAAGTATATTAATGTTCGAAATTCTGAGTTTTTTGAATCGATCCTGAAAGTCTCGAAAAAATATTTAACTTAAAAGGGCTAGTTCGGTTTTTCCTGCAGTTTGGTAGGAAACCTCTTCCAAAGGCTTTTTATTGAAATCGTGCTGGGGCCACTTTTCCTTAGCAAAATATTCTACTTCACCTTTAGCGCACATTGAAGGATTTGTTAGAAACTTAAAGCCATACAACAGATCTAAAAATAGTTCCCGTTTAAAGGGGCTGGTGAATATTGCTTTTATTCCAGAATATAAGCGTCTCAGAATAAAACGAGGGTTAGTCGATATTACTTTTCGATAAGATATTTCCATATAATGCTGGATTGTTTCATAAGAAAGATGTTCGTGCGAAAATAATTGTTTGTCTGTATACACAAAATATTCATCCCAATCATACGACTTGATAAGCCCTTTTTTTGCATAATCGCTAAACATCGGAGTTCCCGGGAAAGCAATAGCTATTCCAAACTTGCCATAATGGAATGGGAGAGATCGAGCAAACTCTATTGTGTCATTCATAGTCTCTTCTGTATCACAAGATAAACCCAACAAAAAGGCAGCGAAAGTATCCATTCCTGATTTATTTGCCTTTTCTATAGCTGATCTTCCCTGCTCAATAGTGGCCTTTCCTCCTTTACCAAACTTCTTTAGGACTTCATCATTGCCACTTTCAAATCCAAATGTCACTCGGTAACAACCTGCTTTTTTCATTGCTGAGAACAATTTATCATTAGCACTTTCCACTCGGATGCCATTACTGCAAGTCCAAGACATATTAACTCCTGACTTAGATATGCTTTCACTAACTTTTGTTGCCCAATCTTGATCCGAAGTGAAAATGTCATCAGTCAACCAAAACTCACGAAAACCAAGTGAGTGCATCTTTTTTACTTCTTCTGTGCAACGCTCAGGACTTTTCTTTCTGTAACCGAGAGCCATTGTGATCTTGCTTGCGCAAAAATCACATTTAAATACACAACCCCTTGAAAACTCCGCTGAAGTCACTGGGGGAAACTTTGCAATTAAGTAAGAAGTTTTTTTGTAGGCTTCAATATCGTATAGATCCCACGCTGGCATGGGTAAATCATCAAGGTTTTCAACTATGGGACGATCACCTGTTGTCAAAATTTCTTCATCAGATCGATAATAAATACCAGGAACCGAAGAAATATCTGTGGTTTCACATAAATCCGAAAAAGTATAATCAGCTTCCCCAAAACACACGACGTCCAACATAGATTCCTTCAGTGTCTCAATAGGAAGGGCTGAGGGATGGGCTCCGCCACCAACAGTTAAAATATTTTTGGATACTGATTTGGCCAGAACACTAATATCCCTTAGCTGGTTCATAAAAGGGGTTGTCGCAGTTATACCTAAAACATCAGGCTTGTTCTTTAATAGTTTTTCTTGAATAACGCGGTAATCATACTTTTTGGAGCAGAGATCCAAGATCTCGATTTGGTGCCCTCTTTGCCTAGCAACCGCAGCAATTGTAGCCAACCCTAATGTAGGGAAAAAAGGGTTAACAATTGATGCTTTAGATTGGCCGTAACTAGGCTGATAAGAAGGATTTATTAATAAAATTTTAGCCATTGAATAACTTTAATAAATTAAGCCACTTCAAATACAGGCTTTATTAATCTTAATTTTGCAATCTACAATCCAGAGTTAAAGAAAACTTTACTCGATTATATCTTAAATTAAAACTTTTAATAAGTTTTTTTCTATGTAACCTATTAGATTTATTATAGTATTCTTCATGCTTGCTTACATATTTTTTGAATCTAAACCTTGGTTTTATTTGAACAAAATTATTTTTTGAAAATCGAAATTCTTTTACAAATTTAAAATAGTTAAAATTTAAGACTAAAGATGAAAGAAAAAATCCTAATTTGTCTTTATACAGTCAATAAAAATGAAAAATTGGTTTTAGATATTTTAGATCAAATCCCAAAAGCGGTAGCCAATTGGGATCATGAGATTCTCATTTTAATTAATAGCTCAGGCAATTCAATATCCAAAGCCGTAGACAATAGCATTAAAAAGTATAAAAACTTTAATATAAGAATACTATTTAACTTACAACACCTTGGTTATGGTGGAAATCAAAAATTGGCATTTTATTATGCCATAAAACACAATTTTGATTTTGTACTCCTAATAGCTGGTAGCGGACAATATGCTCCCGAACAATTAGAAAAATTGGCTTTCTCTTTGGCCTCGTCAAGCTCCCAGGCTTTAATCGGCTCTCGTTTTTTAGAAAAAAGCAACAACATTAAAAACCAAATGCCTTTGTATAAATACCTAGGGATTAAAACTATTACATTGTTACAAAACCTTATTTTAGGGATGAAGTTTTCGGAATATCATTCGGGTTTTCGAATTTACAAAACCAAAGCTTTAGCCGAAATACCCTATGCTTTTAATTCCAATGGACGACAATTTGACACAGAAGTATTAATTCAACTTAAGCTTAGAGGTTTCAAGCTGCAAGAACTTCCAGTTTCATCACTTTCAGGTAAGGCCCATCCTATTTCAGATTATATTCATTATGGCATAGGAAGTATATTGGTTTCCCTCAAAACGCGATTACATCAAATATCTTTATCATATGAAAGAAAGTTTGATATCGGAAACATCTCTACCGATGGCTACAAAGATGAAATTAAATTAGGCTACCCTTCATCTCATCAGTTCGCCATCGACGAAGTAATTAAAAAACACAGAGTCTTGGACATCGGCTGTGGCAATGCACTTATTGGAACTGAATTAAAAAATCAAGGTTGTTATGTGGAAGGTATAGATTTTGAAAGTTCTAAAGGGGAAAATAATATCGATAAATTTACCCAATTAAATCTCAATAATAATAATTTAGAAATTCCAGTAAATAAGTTTGATTATGTTCTTTTAATGGACGTCTTAGAGCATTTAGATGAGCCAGAAAATTTTGTTTATAATCTTAGAGTAAAAGCGAAAGGTAAGGCACCTAAAATTATTGTCTCTGTACCTAATATTGGTTTTATTAATAACAGAATACAACTTTTGTTTGGCCGCTTTGATTATGGAATAAGAGGAACAATGTATTTAGGTCACAAGCGAATGTTCACTTTTAATGCCATTGCCAAGCTTTTTGAACAAGCCGAATTCAAAATCACAAAATGCCAAGGAATTCCCGCCCCTTTTCCTGCAGCAATAGGGGATAATTGGCTTAGCAGGCTATTTTTAGGCATTAATCAAGGACTAATTAAAATTCTTCCAAAATTATTTTCCTACCAAATATTTCTAGTTGCGGTCCCATTTCCTACTTTAGACGATCTTTTGAGAAGTAGTATGGAAACAATGAAACACTCGGATGGAATGGTAAAAGTTGCCGAAACCATAAAAAAAGATGTTTAAAAAAATCCAATGGCATCAAACTTCAATCCCTTCACATCAATCATATTTTTTCATCCAACCAAATATCTGAGTTTGTTTTTAAGCTTAGGTGGGCCAGAAAAGCCCCAAAACACTACTAGAGAGCCTAGCTTTTGTTTTTCAAAACTTATCTTATTTTCACTTAAAAATTTCAAAAGATCAGCTATCTCATTTCCTTTTTCATGAAAAATGAGAGCAAAGTTAGGATATTTTTCTAGATTTTTTCTTAGTCGTTTACTCCTGCCAGATACACTGTACTCGGCAGCCGCAATCTCTCCTCCACTATTAATAATTAAATTCGAGGATAACGCATATCCCGCATACACGGCATTAATATCATTTGAGTTTAAAAATTTAATTAAACTTAGATATTTTTTTTGACTTCTAGCCAACAATGGCTCCAAGGAAATCTGATTATTGGATAAAATAGCTCCTTTATATTTAAAATACTCATGTATTGTATACTCAAATCTTATTAAATAAAATACTACCCAAACTAAGAGGAATGATATTCCTAATATTTTTGATCGGCTTAACAATTCCACAATAAATAAAGCCACATAAATAGTAATGACCCAATATATTGGAATAAGATAATGTTCTGCAGGCCCATTCATTGTTACGATTACTGACAGGCATAAAGTTGCTGGCAGCAAAAATAGAATAAGGCTTGGAGAAAATTGCAGCCCTTTCAACCTTATCAAATCTTTAATTGACATCCAATTATTCCTAATGAAGAAATAAAATGAATAGGCAGCAAGGGCAGCCAATGGAAAAACAAGTATATTATGGACTAATGTAAAAACCTCCCCATTATTTTGCAATTGCAAGTCATCAACTCCAAAGTCAATCTCCATGATCAATGGAATAATTTTTACCAATTCCCATGTGTGTATTAAAATTTTTATTGGCGAAAAATCCATATCAAATCCTTGGCCACCTCTCGAAACAGATCCATTCAAAATACTAATAATGCGAGGCAAAAGTCCCAAAGTTAATCCTGTCACTCCAGCTAAAACTAGTTTTTTATAATGATGATCAAACCAAAAGTGAAGTTTCATAGGTTTAACCATGGAAGGCAAAAGATTGAATTTGGCTAACAAGAGTCGTAAAATTATTAACGGCACGACCTGAATAACAGGTTTATGAAGATTATTGATTTGGAAAATGGTAATTCCACCAATATCCAAGCCAAACCCTCCAAAGACATACGAATAAGCTATAGCAAATATAAATACGTATAAAAATAAATCATAAATCTTTGCAATTTTTTCTTTTTTTGTTTTTAAAAGGCTGAACGACTTATAAAATTTCTTAATTGAAATTTGATTTTTTAAATTATCCCAATTCGGATGAGTTAAAGCTAAAAGAAGGACAACAGTAAAAATATAAATGATTGAATAAGTCCAAATATAAATGGCCAGACCAGAAAAAAAGCACAGCAAAAAAACCATTTTCTTATCTAAAGAAGGGGTGGTTTTAATCTTGATCAAATAATAAAGAGTTAGGTTTCCAAGAAATAATGTTGGTGAAAACACGTAGTTATTTAATAAGGCCCAAGGAAAAATCCAGTTAGGCGGGAAAATCAAGAAAAAACAAGCGATCCAACCAGCTTTTGGATTGAATGTTTGCAGAATTAAAAAAGTACTCCAAATAAAGAATCCATAAAAAATTATAACCGGCAATTTATAAGGCAGAGGATAAAAACCAAATAAACTTACAAAAGGAATAGCGGCAAAACCCTCAAAAGTACCGTGGTAATTTACATTTTCATAATAAAAAAATAAATCTCGTCCATGTAAAAACTCCCAAATTTCTCTAGCATGAAAAACTTCATCTCCTCCATAATCGAGATTGGGATCCAACAAAAGGGGGAGAGTACGAATAAATATCAGGGAAATAGCAGTAAATATAAAGACAATATGAAAAAACAATGACTGCCTATTTGTTATGATTGTTTGGTTTTCTGAAACCATGATAACCTAATCAATTTTTCTATTAATTATTATAAAACTAGTTTCCAAGAGAATATTAAAGTTCTTGTTTGAGGGCTATTTTTTGATGGAATATATCTCTATTGTTCCCCCCTTATGAAATGCAGCTTCAATTATCGAGAGCAAAAACGATAGCGGTAAAAATAATGGAAAAAGAAAGAATAGTTTAAAATAATCTAAAAATGGTATTGGTTTCTGGTTGTTTTTTTTCAGCTCAGAACTTTTAAGCAAATCATACAACAGGTTCTCTTGGATTCCCGAAGCGTTTAGCATCGTTTGCAACCAACCGAAGGGATTATATTCAAATTTAAAATGTCTTATTAAATTTACCTTGAATGATTTCTTTTCTAATAATTTAACCAAGCTTTGTGAAGAAAAATGAAATAGATGAATCGGGATATCTAATTGAAACCAATTGCATTTTCCAAACATTGCTTGAAAGCTATCTATATTTGGCACTGCCACAACTAGAAGCCCGCTTTTCTTCAAAATCCGATAACATTCGGCAAGGGTTTCTCCAGGTTTTTCAAGGTGTTCTAAAACATGATTAATATTTACTACATCAAAACTTTCGCTTTCAAATTTTCCCTCTAAAGATCCAGCACGAACGTCTATTCCATAATTACTGATCGAATAATAAGCTGATTTTTCATCAAATTCCTGCCCAACTACATTCCAGCCATCTTGCTTCATAATATTCAGAAAAAGTCCCCGTCCACAACCTATATCAAGAATCCGGCCTTTTTTCACATACCTCTTTATTCTGTTTCGCTTTCTGATAGTTAGAAAGTAGATTATTTTTTCTAGGATAGGAACAAACCTTTTTCCTGTTTCGGCACGATAGTTCCCGGTTGAATAGAATTCGGATAACTCGTCTGAGGATGGAACAGGGTGAGTGAACCAAATCTTACAGCCCTGACATTCATATGCACCATAAGTTTTATTATCCTTTATCTTATCAAAGGAAATCGTTTCACTTTCTTTATCACAAAGACGACAAATTGGAATTGTCCGTTTGGTTTCTGACTGCATAGAGTAAAACTTGGGTTTAAAATGAGCGGAAAAGAATTAGCCTTTAGATTATTCTACAAGCTTTATTTTTTTAAAGGTTGGATTGTACAACAAAAATATTCCGTACAGAAAGACAAATAGACTCTTAATAAAATTAAATAGGATATAAGAAAAGAGTAAAGTTACATTTCTTCGGCGATAACAACTTTAAGCTTAGAGCGCAGCCGAAAAACTGCTTTGGAGTGTATTTGGGATACACGGGACTCAGTAATACCAAGAACTTCGCCAATTTCTTTCATGGTCAACTCTTCGTAATAATAAAGAGATATCATTAATCGCTCTTTGTCAGGAAGAGTATCAATGGCCTTGGCGATAATCTCTTTAAGTTCACTGAGGCGCAGAAAGGTTTGCGGATCTGCGTCACCCTTACCCGCAAGGCAATCCAGTAAACTTTGTTGTTCACCCGACTCCTTGAGAATACCTAAATCTTCCAAGCTTAGGATGGGCATGCTTTTGGTTTCATTAATTGTATTAAACAGCTCATCCATACTGACACCCATTTCACCAGCGACCTCATCATCTTCGGGAGGACGTCCTAATTCATTTTGTAATTTCTGGACAACACCATCTAACGCAGAAGCTTTTTGACGGACAGATCGCGGAACCCAGTCCATTGATCTCAGCTCATCAAGAATAGCTCCGCGCACCCTAAACTCGGCATAAGTTTTGAATTTTGCGCCACGAGAAGCATCATACTTGTCAATCGCATCA
>CAZMXD010000047.1:0-11152 GCA_964570185.1 uncultured Nitrospina sp.
TTTATCTATTGTCAGCGGATTACAAGGCGATCATCTCAATGGGTTATTTTTAAATTCTCGTCTCACTCATTTTCTGGATACCGTTGCAGAAGGCATTGATCCGCATTATAAACTCACAGGTCAAGTGCAAACTTTTCCCGTGGTTAATGCAAATGCTGTCCAATCTGGTTCTCGATTATGGTCATTGGATGGGATGGATATGGACCTCGCTTTTCCCGGCAATCCAGAAGGCGAAACCTCGGAAGCTATTGCCTCTGCAGTTCTAGAGCACACAAAAGATTCATTCTGGGGTCTAATTTTGACTTCAGCTCCACCGCATTACGAAGACGCACCTCATATCCAAATTCATAAATCGAATAGCAGAATAAAAAAAATATGCCAGGACCTACAAATGGGAATTGCCCGCAAACAAAAAGAATCGTCAACGCAAAAGGTGAACTTATCATATCACTGGCAAGAGCAGGAGATCTCTTCCGTATTAATTTCAGCAGGATCACCCAGAACCATAAATCCAAAACAATGTGAAATCCTCTTTCAAGGAATTTTAAACTTTATGAAAGCAGAAGGGATCCTAAAAGATAATCGCAATAACAAGATAGTAAACAAAACCAAAACCCGCATCTATAAGCCTAATGAAGAAATATCGGTGGAAACTTCCGCAGCAGGAATGTTTCTCAAAGAAGTTAAGGTCGGAAACCAGTTAGAAAAAGGACAAAAAATTGGTGAAGTCCGCGACCTACAAAGCGGAAAAACGCTTGAAGTAATCACATCACCCGAAGACGGATTTCTGATAACCCTCAGACATTACCCAATTGTCTACGAAAAAGAACCGATTGCTATAATTTTATCCCCAAAAGAGAGCTGGCAAAAAATTGGTTATGCCTTCAAATCTATTGTAAAGAGAGAAAATAGATATAGTTAATTATAAAAAACTTATTTATTTAGTATTTGCATGGGTTCTTTCCATTTTGCTCCCAACTTTCTAATCATCTTTTCCAATCAGATCCCAAAAAAATTACTCTTTATATATCAGTTTTGACAGGGCGCTTCGTGGTACTTTGAACTATCACCAAAATGGTATCGCTCAAACTTAACTAACAAAAGGTTGATGCTATGGATGCGATGCGATAAAATCACGTGCGGAACATATAGTAAACTTGCCTGTTGCCATGTCCCCTACCAAATCGGTTAAAAATCAGATCATTATTCAGAATGATTCAGGTTACCGCTACTCTATTGAGCCCTTTTTGTTAGTGGATTTTTGCATATTAAGACCAAGACAAGAGGTTCTCGATATTGGAACCGGCTGTGGGGTCATTCCTCTGCTTATGATTAATCGCGAACCTGAGCTCAAAATTACAGGAATAGAAATTCAAGGTTCTGCTGTAGTCATTGCCAGGCAAAATGCTTCCAAAAACAAAAAACAGATAAAATTTTTGGATGCAGATTTTCTGGATAAAGAATTAACCTTTTCCAGCGAACAATTTGACGTGATCATATCCAATCCACCCTATCGCAAAATTAACTCAGGTCGTATGAATCTGGATGAAGGAAAAGCTATCGCAAGACATGAGTTAAAGCTCAACTTACAAGACATGCTAGAAAAAGCAAATCCTTTTTTGAAAAAAGGTGGCCATATAAACCTTGCTTATCCACCCATCCGATTAGAAGAAACATTACGCGAACTTGAAAATCAAAAGCTGTTTCCAAGTCGTATTCGCTTTATCCACGGAAACAAAAACGCAGAAGCCAAAATATTTCTCATAGACGCTATTAAAGGTAAAAAGAGTGATTTAATAGTCGATTCGCCACTCTATGTTTATAATAGAGGCGGAAGTTATACTAAGGAGATGCAAGAGATTTATGATTCCTTTAATTGTGTTAACGGGTCCGACCACATCGGGAAAAAGTAAAACCGCCTTTGCTTTGGCAAAAAAATTAAATACAGAAATTATTAGTGCCGATTCCATGCAAGTCTACAAATATTTCGATATTGGCACCGCTAAACCTTCTGCAGAGGAGCGCCAGAATATTCCCCATCACTTAATTGACATTCTCGAACCTGATGAAGAGTTTAATGCTTTTAATTTTAAAACCTACGCGCTGAAATCCATCCATGATCTTATGAATCGCAATAAAATTCCCATCTTGGTTGGAGGAACCGCACTTTACCTGAAGGTTTTAATTCAGGACTATGACTGCGCGGTTGAAATTTCAGAAAAAATTAGAAAAAAAATCCAACATGAAATCTTGAAACAAGGGCTTGAAGCCGCCTACCACAAATTGCAAGCTATCGATCCTTATTTTTCCAAAAAAATTTCAGAAACAGATTCGCTGAGAATTGAAAGAGCCTTAGGAGTTTATATGGAAACAGGCAAACCATTTTCGGAGTTCCATATAGAAGATGCCTCTTCCGATATACAGTTCCCCATTCACACATTCATTCTTGAATGGGATCGATCGGTACTTTATAAAAAAATCGATTGCCGGGTTGATGCCATGATGGAAGATGGGCTGGAAGCCGAGGTGAAAGGTATATTAGATCGTGGATTCACTGCAGATTTAAAGCCGCTGAAAAGTATTGGTTATGCTCAGATGACACGCTACCACAAGGGAGATTTAACTTTAAAAAGGGCCGTTTACGAAATAAAAAGGGAAACTCGCCACTATGCCAAACGACAACTCACGTGGTTTCGAAAAATGCCCGAAGCTCAAATCATAGCTACAGGCAAAAAGGATACGCCTGAAACTCTCAGTGAAAAATTACTATCCTACCTCCCCAATTTAACAGCTTTTATTTTCGCATTTTATATAGCACTAAGTTTTGGCAGTAATTCGGAGGCCAAAAATACAATTCGGGATTTCGAACAAGCAAAAAAAAATTACCAAAAAAAAGAATGGGCTAAAGCCAAAAATCAATTTCTTGCCATCCAAAAAATGGCTCCGGATTCAAAGGAAAGTAAACGTTCTAGTTTTTTACTGGCCCTTTTAAACACACAATCGAACAAAAACAAACAGGCCATAGAAATATTAACCCCTCTGATTAAAAGTTACCCGGAAATACAAGATTATATTTTACTACACCTTGCTAAAGCAGAGCTAAAAAACAAAAAATTTGAGCAGGCGCAAAGGCATGTCCAGACGCTCCTAAAAAATTTCCCGCAAACACAGCTCTACCCAGAGGCTAAAATTATTCTGTCTGAAACCTACAGTCAAAATGATTTCGAGAGCAAGGCTGCTGAAATTTTTCAGGAAACTATTGCAACATTAGAAAGCTCCCCCGATCATAAAACCTTCCAATCTTATAAACCCGAGCTTATTTTTAAATTAGCAGTAAATCAAGAGAAGCTGGGAAAGAAATCGGAAGCCTATTTTAATTACCGGCAGCTTTATATTAAGTATCCCAATCATGAGCTCACACCTGATGCTGAAATTGCAATAAAAAAACTTATCGCATCTCAAGACATAAAAAAAGTTCCTTTAAATTTACAAGAACACACAGAGAGAATTGGGGGACTATTTAAGGGCGTTCGATACAAAGAAATCATAACTGAGATCAGCGAGATAAAAAAGAAAAACAACCCGATGCCAGGACGATTTTATTTCTTTCTGTCTAAAGCCTATCAAGCATTACGAGACAGGAATAAAGCGAACATAGCTTTAAAAAATTTCTCAAAACTATACCCGCAGCATTTAAACATCGTAAAAGCCAAATTTAACATTGGAAGAAATCTTTGGAATCTTGGAAAACCTTTAGCTGCAGCAAAATATTTTAAGGAGGTATCTGACAAAAACTCGTTTTCAGACCAGGCTGTTAAATCTTTATTTTTTCTTGGGAAAATTTATGAAGAACGCAAAAATTACTCTGAGTCACTAAAATTTTACAAAAAAACTTTAGAAAAATATCCTGAGAGCTTTTACGGCCAATGGGCTGGGTGGCGGCTCGGTTGGATAAATTATATTGATGGTAAATTTGATAAAGCCTTTGAATGGTTTCAAGATGCGGCTCAACGGTTTCCGAATGGGCCTTTCATCGAATATAACCTTTACTGGGAAGCTAAATCAGCTGAAAAAATGGGGAATAAGGAAAAGGCCAGGGAAATCTTTATAAATGTTACAAAATTATATCCTTATACATTTCATGGAATCCGAGCAAAGGAACAAATGATTGAACAAGGAGCACTTTCCCCTGGATCCAAACTGGAAAACCCGACATTTAAAACTCCTCTTAAGCTGACCCGACCCTTAAATAACAGGGAAAAGTTTCATCATATCCGCGCAAAAGAATTAGCTATGATTGGACTAACTGAAGAGGCTAAAAATGAAATACAACAACTAGAAAAATCCATTCAAAAAAATTTAACTGGCGTATTGTGGCTTTCCAAGCTTTATCATAATGCCGATGGTTATTCCGAATCACATAAACTTTTGCAATTATATAAAGATTTTGCCACTAAACCCGGGGAACGCTCTTTATCTCCACGCTTCTGGAAATATTTTTTTCCTCTTGCTTACCGAGATGCAGTGACCTCATACTCCAAGTATCGAAATGTAGACCCCTATTTTGTAAATGGAATAATCCGACAGGAAAGCTTATTTGATAGCAAAGCACTTTCTCCTGCAGGGGCGCGTGGGCTCATGCAAATAATGCCCGCTACAGGCAAAAAACTTTATCCAAAAACTAAACTGAAAAAACCATTTGATGCTGATATTCTATTTGAACCTGACCTAAATATCCAACTGGGTGTGAAATATGTAAGTGAATTGAATAAACGCTTTGGGGGAAACGGAACCCATATTTTGATCTCCTATAATGCCGGGCCCCATGTTCTTAAAAAATGGTTAAAACGTTTTGGTCATTTAACCGATCTGGATGTATTCATTGAGTCTATTCCCTACCCCGAAACTAGACGCTATGTGAAACATGTTTTAAGAAACAGAGGCATTTATGAGACTCTTTATACTCGTTCTTAACAATACAGCCTTATTTATATTAAAAATCCGTTTCCCAAATAGATATAATGATTGAAATGAAATCTAAAGTACATATTAAAAAGGTTGAGAGCTACTCTATAGACAAAATCGAATCCTTTGTCCGAGAAGCACTATCCGTAATTGATAAAAGAGGGACCCTTTTTTCTATAGGGCATAAGGTATTGCTGAAACCTAATCTCCTTAGAGGATTCCGCCCCGAACACTGCGTAACTACTCACCCAACAGTTGTTGAGGCCATGTGTCGGGTACTAAAAGATTATTCTATTGGGCAAATCACAATAAGTGATAGCCCGGCTTTGGGCAGTCTGCAAGCAGTGGCAAGAAAAGCAGGTTACGATCAGTTAAAGAGCAAATATGGCGTTAAAATTGTACCCTTAACTAATCCCGTTCCCTTTGAAAACGAGGAAGATATTCCCCATTTGAAAATTGCCGGCTGTCTTAAAGAATTCGACCACATCATCAACATGCCAAAAGTTAAATCGCATTGTCAAATGGGAATGACTCTCGCCATTAAAAATTTATTTGGACTGGTTATCGGTAAGCGAAAACCAGTCCTGCATTGCCTTGTTAAAAACGATAAAATTAAATTTGGAAAAATGTTAATCGACATAGCACGTCATGTGAATCCCTCTCTGACAATCGCAGATGGCATCGAAGCCATGCAGGGCCAGGGACCAATTCATGGCAGTCCCTATCCTCTAGGAGTACTTGCCGCATCTAGAGATATGACTGCACTTGACCGTATCGCCGCAGAGATTCTAATGTTTCCAAATGTATATGCGCTTGAGGCTGCGCGTATAAAAAGATATGGAAATTATGACATGGAGAATATTGAAATTTCTGGCATCATGGATCTTTCAAGACTGACCGTTTCAGATTTCGAGTCAGCTCTGCCCAGGGATATTTCTTTCAATCCTTACAGGGTTATGAAATCGTTTTTAAAGCAAATTTATGAAATTGGAATTAAAGAAAGGCCAGGTATTATTAACTAAAAGCTCTGAAACTATCTAATACGCAAGGGGGTTCCTGTTTTGACAGAAAAAATCCAAAAATCAGAAAGTGAATGGAAAGAAAAACTGACGGAAGAACAATTCAGGGTTTGTCGGAAAAAAGGAACCGAACGAGCGTTTTCTGGAAAGTATTGGGACTGCCATGATCAAGGGACCTACCATTGTGCCTGTTGTGATGAACCCCTATTTGCTTCTTTGACAAAATTTGATTCTGGTACTGGCTGGCCAAGTTTTTACGAATCGATTGATCCAAACTCCGTAGCAACTACAGAAGATTCATCTTTTTTTATGCGCAGAATTGAGGTGCTTTGCAGGAAATGCGAATCGCACCTTGGACATGTTTTTGAAGATGGCCCCGAACCCACACATCTGCGTTATTGCATCAATTCAGTAGCCTTGGAATTAAAAAAATCTTAGAATCCTTGGTTTTTCCAGGGTGCTATTTCTTCTGCGGTCAGATTATCTAATTCAGAATGCAATGGCCTGCTTGCAACCTTCTGAACGAATAATACAATAACAACATAAAGAACTAAAGATTTTCTTTTTATTATATTCTTCGCGCTCATTAGCTTGAACTAAAACGTAATAATAACTGACGGATGTAACCGACTCTCTGGAAATCTTCCATTTTAACAAATAACTTCTCTGCTCTTTTTAGATGATAAATTGCCTTTTCTGGCTCTGGAATTTTCTCGCGGTATAGGTTTCCCAACATCATATGGCCATCCGCAAAGTTAGGTTTAATTCTTATGACTTCACGAAATGCCAAACAAGCATCATCATGTAACTCAGCATCCAATAGAGACAGCCCCAGATAAAACTGCACCTGAACCGAATCTGGTTTTAAAGCCACGGCCTTTTTTAAATATGTCACTGCTTCTTTGAACTGGGCCTTGATGCGGCTGGCAATTCCCAAATAAAAATATACATTTGAATCTTTTGGGCAAACTTCCTCCGCACGATTTAAAACCGCAATCGCTTCTTCCGTTTCACCCTGCTTGATATAAGAAGCACCCAAAGCCGTGTAGGCATGTATAAATTGAGGGTTAAGGTCTATAGATTTTTTAAAAACCCATACCGCTTTATGTAAGGCATCGATACCATTTTCTTCCATACATCCATAGGCAACCCCCATATTGTAATAGGCATCTAAAAAGTCTGGCTTGAATCCACGAGCCATTTGATATGCATCGACCGCAGCTTGGTACCAAGTTAGATTCTGCAAGCGCAAGCCCTCTTTCAACCATTCTTCGGCCGCCTTATTTTTTTCTTGGACCTCCTCTTTTGGACGATAAAGTTGATGCGCTAGAGAGGCTCGTTGAAAATCATTTTGACGGATATACAACTGTTCCGCGGTTTCCAGAAATTTCATCGCGCGTTTTGGATTTCGCAACTTTTTGATATGAAGACAACCAAGCAAATAATTTCCTTCGGCATATTCTGGCCAGACGCGCACAGCCCTTTTAAACGCCTGTCTGGCTGCCGTGCTATAACCAAACTCCAAATAAGCCTGGCCTATCAAAGCGCATATACTTGCAAAAACCTTTGACGGAGCTTCCGCGTTTTTTTTGTTCATCTCATAGACATCACGGTTCCTCCCAAGTCGGTCAAAAATAAAAGTCATCCAATAGTCTGTAATTGCAAAATCAGGAGCCATAGGAACAATTTTTTTAAACGCCACGTAAGATTTTTTTTCCTTTCCTTGCATCCAGTAAGCAGTTCCCAGATCAATATAAATTTGCGGGTAGTTAGGTTTAAGGCGCGCCGCTTTACGATAGTTTTCAATTTCTTCCTTTCGATTCCCCAAAGCCATATAAACATGGCCCAATAAATGATAGGCTGGATAAGCATTGGGACTAATCCGTAAAACATCATGAAATACGGCAATTGCTTCGTTATAAAATCCTTGTGCAGTGAGTTTTATTCCCCCCTCAAACAATGCCGAGTCTTCCCAAGGGTATGGCAAAAGGTCTTCAATGACCTGAACCAGGCGGGGAACAGAAAGCTCCATACTTTTAATTGCCTCAAAATGCTCTGCCAAGTCTGGGTTACTGCTTTTAAGTTTGTCTCCTAGCGTGGATAGCGCAACCCCGCCTTCCGTCTCTATGTTTTGCGTTTTTTTTACTTTCTTTTTTACCAAATTTAACCTCACAAGTTTTTGATAGGTATATCTTTTTTACTTATGTTGTGAAAAGTCATTTTACCAGAAACCTTTTCATCCTGTTAATTCCGGTCTGTTAACAAAATATGGAATACTGAAAAAATACTTTAAGGATTTGAGTAAAAGGAGGAGTTTTTGTATTGGAAAATGCTACGTGAGAAAAGAACGTTCAATATTGCAACTATAGGAACACCTAAAAGCATGCCTACTAGACCGAACAACTCGCCTCCAAGGAGAACAGCGAATATTACAGCGACAGGGTGCAAGCCAATGTTTTCGCCTACTATGCGCGGAGTAATAATCATGCCTTCAATCGCCTGTACAAATGCAAAAACCCCTGCGACCCCAAGAACCGCTAGCCACTCCTGAGTGTGCATAAAGGTCAATATTGCAGCGGGTACAAAACCTAATACTAAACCAAGGTAAGGAACCAAATTAACCAAACCTGCCATAAGACCTAATGAAAGACTCATGGGCGTATCACATAAAAATAATCCAAAGGCATACATCAATCCCATTAATACCACTACCATCAATTGCCCGCGCACAAAACTTGACAGAACCTGATCTATTTCAAGAATCAATCCTCTTGTTTTTTCATGAAGTCGGGGCGGAATCAAAGCCAGGAGCCTATTGTTTATAGAATCAAAGTCTCTCAGCAGGTAAAACATGACCACTGGAACGATCACCAAATTGGCAAACATCAAAACAATGTTGAATAAGTTTGAAATTGATCCCCAAAGAAGTTTTCCAGAAAATTGTAAGGCCTTCATGGGGAGTTCTCCAAATCGGGATAAAACCTCGTTAAGAATCTCTTCCACTTTTTCTGGATCAAGGCCCTTGACCATATCTAAAAAAGGACGGATCCAATCCTGAAAAATCCCAATATATACGGGAATATTCTGCATTAAATTTTCTGTCTGCGCGCTCAATATAGGGACAAATAAAATACAGGCTAATACGAGTAGTAAAAAAAAAGCCCCCATCAGAAACAGTGCCGAGCCCGTTCTAGAAACACCCTTGTCGACCATCTTATCGACTAATGGATCCACTAGATAAGCAAAAGCGAAGGCAATAAAAAAAGGGGTAACAACTCGGCGAGAAAAATAAAGCAGAATACAAATAACGATAAAAACGATTAGAGATATAAGAATTAAATTTTTATTTTTATCCATAGTCTACATATCTGCCATAGGCATTGGGAGCATATCGGGCACCTTTTCAATGGTTGCTTGCGCACCTTTTTCCCAATAGCGATGAAAAGAAGGAAGTAAAAAATCGGCAAGTTTTTGACTGGTCACATCGAAGGCTTCTAATTCCGCTGATAATTCATATTCATTTTTTACCGTGGCAAAATCACTTTTTGCGGCTATCAAGTAAGAATCGACAGTTGAAACGGCTTTAACACTTATATTGACCTGCACCATTTTAATTTTTCTATCTTGATTTTTTTTTAATTTTGAAACAGCTGTGCCCACGATAACGATATCCGCTCCAGCTTTCAAGCCGATATTTCTAGTATCATCCAAATTTCCTTTGATAGCACTCATTACAATACTTTCTGGAACCATATCGCGAATACTGCTTCTATCCACCACTTCAATGCCCGACTCTAAAAAGTTGTTTGTCAACTGTGTTTCTGAAATGGGGACAACATCCCAAAAAGAAGCAAGAGGCGCAGAAGTAAAACTATTTTCCTTCATTAAAACCACCACTTTATTTTCGCTAAGAGGGTCAGCAACAAGACCTATTCCTGCTAGCGCCTGATTTACTGCACCAGAAAAAAATCTAACTTCCAGAATCACTTCGCTTACTTTGTTTTCTAAATCATCCAAGGCTTGCAAATATCTATAACTTTTTACATAGCGACGGGCTCGTCGAATAATCTTTTTTAGATCTCGTTGGTTTGCAGCAAACTCTTCTTCTCCCATTAAATCTTTAAAAGCCAGCTCCATTGCATTTTTCATGGCAAAAGCAACTGCTTTCTTGCGGGCGGTAACATAATTTTCATTTTTTGTGGGAACGCTGGCGAAACCTTCATAAGCATCCTTTAATATGGGCTGAGAAAATAAAAACTGATTATCAATTTGCAATAAGGTTAAAACCATAAAACTAATGAGCCAGAAATTTTTTTTTGAAAAAGAATTTCTCATATTTTTTTTCCGAGCGGTCGGGTGAGGAGTGGCTCGAAAGCCACAAGCTTTTTAAGAGACTTTACTTCTTTTGGGTTTAAAAACCGACACGCTCCCAACGGAAGTCCGGTTAAGTTCAAACCGCCAAAATGGGTGCGCTGCAATTTAATAACAGGGTGCCCAATATGTTCGCAGACTTTTTTAATATGTCTGTTTTTACCTTCAGTAAGCGTCATGATAAGAAAACAGTTTTTCCCGCTACTCTTTTGAATTTTAACATCAATCGGTTTAAACTTCTCATTAGCAATATGGACACCTCGTGCCAAACGTTTAAGTGTTTTTTCGTTTGGCATCCCAGAAACTTTTACCTTATAGGCTCGTTCCACTTTATATTTAGGAAGCAAAAGTTTCTTTGCCAACACCCCATCGTTAGTAAAAAGTAGCGCTCCTTGTGTATTGTAATCCAGACGCCCTACTGGGAATACACGGACTTTCGTTACTCGCACATATTCCATGACCGTTGTTCTACCACGTTTATCCTCTGCCATTGTGGTGAGGCAACCCGTCGGCTTATTTAAAAGAATATAAACATCATTTTGCTTTTCTGGAATCGCTTTACCCAGAACTTTTATTTGGTCCACACCAGGATCGGCCAGCGAACCCAATTGCGTTACCAATTTGCCATTAACTTTGACCTTTCCGTCTTCAATCCATCTTTCTGCTTCTCGTCTAGAGGCCAAGCCAGAATCAGCTATTATTTTTTGTAAACGAATTTCCATTTTATGCAGAACAAAGGATGGTAAAACTATAGGAATCTATGCGGGTGAAACGTCTTCCTCATTTTCAAGTATTTT
>CAZMXD010000048.1:0-11143 GCA_964570185.1 uncultured Nitrospina sp.
AAATCGGTGCGCCTTTACCTGACCCAAATAAGGCAAGTGGTTTTTTGAAAAATGAAGATGGTGATGTTATTCTCACAAAACTCGACGAAGTAACACTGCAGCAAATTTCCCTGAAGACGGGTGGTAGTTATGTGAGATCTGTAACAGGTGATATTGACCTTAAAACTATTTATCTCGATCAAATAAACCAGAATCTGGATAAAAATAAATTTAAATCTGAACGCAGAAAAATATGGCAGGAGCGATTTCAGTGGTTCGTTTTCCTTGCCTTTTTATTTTTAGTTTACGAAAGCAATTTATCTGCCAGGGAAAGTGAAAACGATCATTAAAAATGGTCTGCATTTGGATTCTGGTTTTTGGTATTATATATGAAACGTCAGGTACCTTGACAAAACAGATCTGAAGTTTTATTTAGAAATCAAGTGGTTAAAAAATCAGTCCTCGCAGAATAACGTATCGAAAGGAAGAAAATTATGCAAAACAGCCCCCGATCCATGAGCATAGATGCGGTAGCGGCAGAGCAGCAACGTTTTATGGTGCGTGTCTATAATTGGATGGCAGCCGGACTCGGAATTACCGGTTTTATGGCCTACTATGTAGCCAATACCCAAACTTTTTTTAATATTGTAATGGGAAATCGTATTATTCCCATAATTCTCATTATTGCCCAAATCGGCCTTGTATTCTGGCTGGCATCAAGGGTTATGCAAATGAGTGTTAGTCAGGCAACCGGAGTATTTTTGCTCTATGCCGGATTAACCGGAATTACATTTTCTACCTTATTTGTTGTGTATACAGCTGCTTCCATAACTGCG
Source organism: uncultured Nitrospina sp. (assembly GCA_964570185.1). GTDB lineage: Bacteria > Nitrospinota > Nitrospinia > Nitrospinales > VA-1 > UBA8687. Next base: position 816 of record CAZMXD010000048.1, read on the forward strand.
ACTTTTATGGTAACAGCAGGAACATTTGGAGCGATGAGTATTTATGGGTATACAACCAAAAAGGATCTTACCTCCTGGGGCAGTTTTTTATTTATGGGCCTAATAGGAATTATCATAGCTTCAGTGGTTAACATTTTCATGGAAAGCCAGATGATGCACATGATTATTACCTATGCAGGTGTTCTGATTTTCGTTGGATTAACAGCTTACGATACTCAAAAGATTAAGGAGATGAACATAATAGGTAACGAAGGAACAGACGAAGACACAAAAGAAGCCATTCGTGGAGCCCTTACACTTTATCTTGATTTTATAAATCTCTTCTTGATGCTTCTAAGACTTATGGGTGATAGGAGATAACCTCTTTATTTTAATCAGAACATTTGATTCCCGCTTCGGCGGGAATTTACTCTTACTGCTTTGAAAGCTATGGATTGCAAACTTCGAGTAAAAATAGTCCTCGTCGTTGGCCTTCTTGTTCTTTTTACAGATTTCTCCGTTTATGCCGACCAGACAGACTCACATATCCAAAAAGGACTAAACCAATACGAAAAAGGTCTTTACCAAGAGGCGGAAAAAAGCTTTACCCAAGCACGTTCCAATAGGCCTGATGACCATAGGCTTGACTACAACTTGGGCAGTTCCCAATACAAGCAAGGTAAATACCTTGAAGCCTTACAAGACTATACGCAAGCCGCACAGCAAAAATCAAACTCACAAATAAAATTAAATTCGCTATATAACTCCGGCAATGCCCTTTTTAAATTGGGAAAACTGGAAGAAGCCGAAGCAGTATATAAAAAAGTACTGACGTTAGATTCTTCTGATATGGATGCTAAATTCAATCTTGAATTCGTTCGCGAACAATTAAAAAAGAATAAAGAACAGGAAAAAGATAATGATAAAAGTGACGCACCTAATCAAGAAAAGAAAGAATCCCAAAACCAAAAAGATAAATCTGAAGAAAATAAACCTCAACCCAATGAGTCTCCCTCTAACCAAAAAGAACCTCAGGAAAAAAACCCAAAGAAGTCTGCAAAGGCAAACCCCAGGGAATTAAATGAAAAAGAAGCAGAGCGATTATTAAAAAATCTTTCTGAAGATTTGAAAAAGATTAGCCGTATGCAGGCTGCCAAAGATAAATCAGAAATGGCTTACCAAGGAAATCAATGGTGAAAAGATGACTCGATCCAAATCTTCAAAATTTTCTATAATCATAGGCCTGCTGGTTTTAACCTTGTTAAAATTGCCTGCATGGGGAGAAAATATTCAGGTATTAGCTACGGTAGACAAAAATGAAACTACTCTAGAAGATAGCCTGCAATTATCTATTACCATTCAAGGGACTCAAAACACCTCCCCTCCAGAATTGCCTTCTTTACCTGATTTTCGTATATCGTCTTCTGGCACGTCATCATCGACTCAGATAATTAATATGAAACGTAGCATTTCCATAACTCATAATTATCGTCTGACCCCTATGAATACAGGCCAATTTAAAATTGGACCAGTCCGCATAAGGAGCAATGGAAAAACCTATGTTACTCAACCTATTATCATTCAGGTAAGGAAACCTACCGTACCTGGTCAATCAGGTAATAGGCCAGTATTCGTAGAATCGACTATATCTAAAAAGGAAGCCTTTGTCGGAGAGCAATTAATCTATTCCTTCAAAGTTTTCCATCGTGTAGAGGTTAAAAATTTTAATTTAAATATGCCATTTGGCGCATCCAATTTTCAAAAAGAAGATCTAGGAAAAGCAAAAAGTTTTAATAGTGTTATTAATGGAATTCAATACCATGTACAGGAAGTTTCCGTGGCATTGTTTCCTATTAAACCAGGGAAAGCAGAAATCCCAACCGCAAGCCTTGAGTTTGATATCTATCACCGTACGCAAAACCATTCCAATCAAGGACCTTTTGGCCAGTTCTTCAACGATCCCTTTTTCAATCAATCAACTCGCGCAGAACATAAATTTTTAAGAACCAAACCTATATTTCTTGAGATATTACCCCTCCCAGAAAATGGCATCCCAAAAAATTTTAATAATACTATTGGTGAATTTAAAATGGATGCAACCCTTGGTAAAAATGATCTTGAAGTTGGGGATACCACCACACTTACTGTAACCGTTGCAGGCACGGGAAATGTACGGGGAATAACTCTTCCTGAACCTGATCTTAAAAATTTATTTAAAGTCTATCCGGATCAACCAGAAATTGACCAAACAGTAACAGGAAATCAGATTGCTGGTAAAAAAATATTTAAATTTGCGTTGGTGCCTTTGAAGCCAGGTTTAATTAGTTTACCTGCTTTTACCCTTTCTTATTTCGACCCATCCACAAGGGATTACCGGCAATTGGAAACTCAGCCAATCGCAATAAGTGTAAGACCATCCTCAGTAAAAGAAAATTTAAACCTAGTCCAATCCAATCACCTTGGAAATATTTCCGCTCAACCAGAAGTTGAAAATTTAGCTGAGGACATACTTCCCATCCATACACAATTAGATGATTTTCAGCAAATAAATACCCAAATAGATACTCAAACTATTATGGAATTTGTTTCTCCGGCTGTTTTTTTTCTTATTTCAGCATTTTTTATCAAACAAAAAAAACGTTTGACTACCGACGTAGCTTTTTACAGGAGTCAGAAGGCATTTAAAAATGCTGACACGAAACTTAAAATTTTGACTCAATCGCAAGATAAAGATTCAAGGTTATTTGCAAACGAACTATCGGAAATACTTCGGGAATATATAGGTGATAAATTAAATCTGGAAGGAAAGGCTATTACGGCAGCGGAAGTAGAAGCCAAGCTAAAGTCATCAAATTTTAAAGTTAGTCAAGCCATTAGAGCTCGAAAACTTATGGATAAATTTGAAGCCTTGCAATTTGCGCCTAAATCTTCCGGAAATAATCAAGAATTATTAAATGAATCACAAAGTTTAATTAAAATTCTGGAGAAAGAATCTTGAGTAAAAATATTTTAAAATTTTGGGTTCTAATTTCTATACTTTTTCAATCCCATTTGGGGCATGCAAAAGATTTTATGAGCGAGGTAGCCCGAGCTAATAATTTATATGCAAATAATAACTATCAGGAAGCGGCAGATGTTTATGAATCTATTCATCTAGCAGGCCTGAATAATGGATACCTTTACTATAATTTAGGAAATACTTACATTCGGCTTGGCAAAACCGGCTTCGCAATTTTAAATTATATCCGTGCGCGTAAATTAATTCCCCGCAATGAAAATTTACAGGCAAACTTAAATTTTGCCATTCAACAAACACGTGACAAAATTCCCTTACCTGAGCAGAGCACTTTGAACACCCTCTTTTTTTGGGTTAGCGATCTGAGTTTGAGCGAATTCCTCAAAAGCGCATTTTTAATAAATTTAATTTTCTGGTTAACTCTAATCGTATGGTTTTATTTTCGCTCTAAAACCTTTAAATTAATTCGAAATCTATTTTTCTATATGCTTTTGTTTGGCATCATCTCAGTCATTGTTAAATTAAATGTTGAAACCGGTTCTAAAACAGGGGTGGTGATTGCAAATAAGGTTTCTGTTAAATCAGGTCTTGATTCATCGAATGCCACCTTATTTGAATTACATGAAGGAGCGCTTGTAAAAATAACAGAGGAGCGTAAAAATTGGTATGAGATTCGATTAAATGAAAAACAAAAAGGGTGGGTGCCTAAGGATACATTAGGTACTTGAAATTCGGTAATACAAATAGTTTTGTTTTGCGGTAAATTTCCAAAGGCGTTATGATTTAATAGGGATTTCTTTCCACGGGAGTAATTTCTCCATATTCAATTATTTTGGGAACTTGTTTTTCCAATTCCTTTTTCTGTCCTAATAATTGAATTCGTTCTCGCATTTCTTTAATTTTTTGTGCATGATCTTTATCTTTAGCAATATTTCTTTCTTTAAAATGTATTACTGCTTTGGTTATTTTTTCTCTCATTGATTTTTTCTTTGCTGATTCAATTTCTTCAATTCGCGCTCTTTGCTTTTTAATCAAATACGCATTAACAACCTGATCATTTAGTTTGATTTTTTTATAACCGTCGACCAAAATTTGAATTATTTCTTCTTTAGTTTTCATTTTAGTCTGCATATTAAAATTCCAATCGAGGTTATCAATAGCCAGTTTGGCCCGTGCCGCACCATACCGATATTCTCTTTCCTCGTTGACTTTTAATATTAGGGCATTTTTATTTTCCATTGTTATGCCATTGGTGTCTATATCTGGATGACCATAGTATCTATAAACTGACTTAAGCTCACTTGATGCCAAGTCCATGATATGAGGATTCATTATTAAACCATTGCCAAGGTTAAAATGTTCTTCTAATAAGTAAGGATCAATCAAGGTGTTTCCCTTGATATTAATATTTTCCACAAAAGTTTCATCGGCTACTGATATCCGTGTGAAGCCTAATATTAGTAGAACTAAAAATGTAAATCGCATATATGTTTTTATTCTTTGTAAATTGATATTTTTCATATTATTTTTTCCATAATCAGACTAACGCATGTAACTACTGGGATTATTTTGCTTAACGGCAATGATTGTACATACTTTAAACCAACTCACCCTATAAAAAAGAAAGTTAATCCCATATTTATATAAAGAAGGCTTAAAGTTATTAAATCAAACTCTGTTTTCTAAAAAATTTTACACAATCCTCAATTATCCAATCAATGGCTGACAATAAACCGTGATCACTATCAAGTTCTGTTAATTGGCACCATGGATGGGTTCTGACAAAGTTCCTCGACTCTTGAATATTTACAGCATCATCATGTAAACCATGAACGATTTTTGTTGGAATATTTTTATCTAGCGATAAAGATTGCCATTTTTCCGCGTCTAGAAACAAATTAGTATTTAAAAAAACTTCTTTGTTATAACGATAATGGAAAACAGGAATTAAGGGACCCGTGATCTCAGAGTTTTCAAGTTTTTCTTTCCAGCGAACCAAAAAGTTAAATCCCGGAGCCATGAGATAAATGGCTTTGACCGTATCCCTTGTTTGAGCAATTAGACAGGCTAAATATCCGCCCATACTACTGCCAATTAAGCCATAGGTTTTATCCTTATTTTCATCAATTATTGACTGAATAAGTTTTATCTGGCGAGACAAGGTTAAATTTTCAAAATCATTTTCTTGTAAATCAGGAACACAAATAGGGATATTTAATTCTTTAAACCGTTTTCTAAAAGCAGATGCCTTATTTGAATTAGGTCCGGATGCGAAACCATGCAGGTAAATGAATTCTATCAAAACAAAGTAGACTCCTCAGAGAAATAAACATTGTTCAATTTTTAACTAAAAATGGGATTACCACTTTTTTGAGTGGGATTAAAAAATATCAATTACTTGTCCTATAGCCACTAGAAGGAATCCAGCGGTTTGCAAGTACAATGAAAATCAAAACGGGGATTCCCATTGCAGCAGTTATCATAAAAAAATAAGAATATCCGATAGAATCAACCATTACCCCTGAAAATCCGCCCAGAAATTTTGGGAATAAAACCATTACTGAACTAAAAAGGGCATATTGTGTCGCCGAATAAGATACATTTGTAAGGCTTGAAAGGTAAGCGATAAAAGCAGCAGTTGCTATTCCTTGACTGAGATTATCCAAGCCGATTACTAAGGTCAGTAAAGATATATTATGACCCACGCTAGCCAGAAAAGAAAAAAGGAGATTTGTAAGAGCGGAAAGCAGTCCGCCAAGGAAAAGCACCTTCATAACACCGTGGCGGATCATCATTAGTCCCCCCAAGCCTGCTCCCAGCAGGGTCATTATGACTCCAAAAACCTTTGAGATAGCGGCGACCTCTACTTTGGTAAACCCCATATCAACATAAAATACGCTTGCAATAACCCCAAGAACAATATCTGAAATTCGGTAAGTACTAATCAGCAACAATATTAATACCGCACGCCATCGATATCGAATTAAGAAGTCGAAAAAAGGGCTGATAAATGCTTTATAAAACCATTCTACTGAGGACTGAAGAAAGTTTGGAAGAATCGCAATGCGTTTTAAATAATTAGCAGTTTGGGCCTCTTGGGCTTTTGTTTCAAGGCTGATCCTAATCTCAGGTTCCCGAACTAAAATAGTTGTAATAATACCTACAAACATAAATCCAGCCATTATGAGATAAGATGCAAGCCAAGCACTGTATGTATAAGTTTCCTCATTAGGATCAAACCAAGCCGCTATTCCCAACAAGCCTGCAGTCGCCAGAATTACGGCTATTCTATACCCGGCCAAATAGGTGGCCGCCATAGCTGCCTGGTAGTCCTCTCTTACGGTCTCTATACGGTAGGCATCTATCGCGATGTCCTGGGTCGCTGAAGCAAAAGCAACGATAAGAGCGAAAACTATCAGGTTAAACAAGTTGTATTGGGGATCACTAAATGCCATTCCTACCAGTGCAAAAAATACTGAAAGTTGTGCAAATAACATCCAACTTCGCCTTCGCCCCAGAATTCGGGTTAGGATAGGTATTGGCATTCGATCAACCAAGGGTGACCATACCCACTTAAAACCGTATGCTAGTGCAACCCAACTAATAAAACCTATCGTACTCCTTTCTATTCCTGCCTCCCTAAGCCAGAATGACAATCCCGAAAAAACTAACATCAAGGGAAGCCCAGATGAAAAACCCAAAAATAGCATCGAACGGATGCCTGGCTGCCAATAGACTTTGATTGCTTGCGCCCAGGAAGAATTTTGTTGATTTGAATATAATTTCATTTTTTTAATTCAGACCGGCTTTGTTTCTAATTAGTTAAAATTGTGGATAAACACAATCGACCCCTTTCACCTTCAACCAGGCCTGCAGCGTATAGGGAAGCCCTACTAAACTAAATAATCCAATAGTCTTAATATTCACCCCCTCGACGGTGAGCCAACCCTGAAGCGTTTCCCCCGATAAAGCTAAGAGAAGGCCGGATGAAAACGCAAGAAAAAGTACCGTTACCACCCTTCTGTTAAAAAATAAGTTCATATTTAATTATTAATTTTCAATGATTTATCCAATATAACCTAGAATCTAACTACAGAAATTAGCAGAGGAATTTTCATGCCCTACATATATAGCATTAAAGCTAAATATTTTTTATTAATTTCGGCCCAAAACCCCTGTTAGATTGATATGATAACAAGCAAGCATCTAAATAGCCCTATCTACTAAGTTTTACCATTATTTCAGTTGAAGAAACTGGTTATAAATGTTTGTTTTTTGTAACCATCTCATCATTTTCTACCGATAAATTACTGGAATAAGTGACAATTATGCAAAATACAGAATCCCTACAGATGATTAAAGAGCAACTCAAAATAAAATCAGTCGAGTTGCGCAAAGCAACAGAAGAAAAAGGAAAAGTTGCAAAAAAGTTTAAAGATTTGGTTGCTACAAATAGGGACGAAACCGCAAAACTAAAAAAAGAACTTAAAAAAGTAAAGGAGGATGCTGAAATTGAGCGAAGAAAAGCAATCACAGCAACACGCCTTGCAAAACAATCAGGAATAGAAGCTGGGAAAATAGAAGCAGAAAAAATAGAGGCGGCGAAAAATAAAGAGGAAGAGATAAAAATGGCCAAAAAATTGGAAGAAAAATTAAGCCAAAAAATGGTCGATCAGCTTGATAATTTGAAAAAACGTTCTGAAATTTTACTTGCAAGAATTGAAAAAGAAAAACAATCCAATAAGAAATTCCAGAGAGAGCGTGGTGTACTGATAAAAGAATTAAAACGCCTACGTGAAGATAAAGATACTGTTGCAAATATGAAGAAAAAAGTCAAAATTCTTAAGTCTGAATTGGAAAAAGCGAAAAAGACTTCCGCGTCATCAGGTGAGACAACAGAAGATATAGTTAAGGAAAAAGATGCTTTAATTAAAAAATATGAAGATATGCTTAACAAAGATATGGATACTGGAGAAGATGGCATAATCCCATCTGAAGCCATGATGGAATTAAAAGATGAAGTGGCGGATTTAGAAAAAGAAAGACGTAAAATGGTTGTCGAAATGTCATTATTAAAAAAAGACAACGAAGATATGGATATGAAAATAATATTACTCGAAGATGAATTAAATAAAAGTGGTGGTGGAGATAGTTCGAATACCGATGAAAGCCGTGCAGCTCAAGCATCTGAATTTTCCTCAGGACTCGAAAATTTTCTGATCACCTATTCCGACATGATCACGCTTTTGCTTGTTATATTTGTTTTGATGTTCACGGCATCCAAGCTCGATGCGAATAAATTTGCTGAAGTTATGTCCTCTTTCCAAACCAAAAAAATGCGTACAGATTATGTGAATGTCCGTTTAAACTCGGATGAAATGAAAATGCTAAAACGTGTGCGAGAACTGGTTAAAGATAATGTCGATGCCGAAAGTTTGGTGCGGAGTGATACAAAAACTATTCTTCACCGTCTTCCTACTGCAGACTTATTTGCACCCGGAGAAGCTTTCTTTAGTGATGGCGCAGAAAAGCTTATTGTTGACACTATTAGGAATGACATGAAGGAAGGAGTAAAACAGGTATTTATCGATGGACATACGGATAATGTACCCATGAAAAGCGCCAAATTTCCTTCTAACTGGGAACTTTCCTCAGCCAGAGCTTCAAAAGTGGCGCGTTTCATAATTAAAACGATGCGTTTTCCGGCCAAAAGAATGGTTGTTACGGGCTATGGTGAATTTCGACCACTTAGACCAAATACCAGCGATGACAACCGTGCCGCAAATCGTCGTGTGGAGATAAAAATACTAAAAGACGTAAAAGTCGCTGAAAAAGAAGCAAAAGATGCGGAGAAAAATAAGACGAAAAATCCATCGAAAAAGGAATAAACAAAGTAAATCGAGTCTAAAGAAACTGCACAACCTTATATATAAAGTCTTTGAATTCTATTTGAATAAGTATAATTATTTTATAAAATCTTAATAAATTATTACTAGGTTAACAAATATGGATCGGTCAGAAGAAAAAGAATCAGAAAGTAATCCTTCAGATGAAAATGGATCTATAGAAGTCCCGGTAGTGAATAAGTCTCCTCTTGATTCTGCTGAGCCACAAATTAAAAAGGCCAAGCAAAAGCTCACCAAGTCAGATGCGGAAACACTTTTTTATAACCGGCAGGCTTTCCTAAGATTCAATCGGTTCAAGATAGATCGCACCCTTAGCACGCTATCCGAAGTTGACCGCACTATTTTCTCGTTGATCCCCAGACTTCTTCATGTCCATCAGGAAGGTTTGCCAGGTTATTTTGAAGGTAGTCCACCCTGTGGAATACATAATTTTAAACTAGATCATGAAGCCCAGTATGCTATTGAAAAAATGTTTCCAGATGTTATCGTTCGGAGAAACCCGGATCTAAAACCTGTTATTCATACCGCCCTATTGATGGGAAGTGTGGGATCCATCGCCCAAACCAAAAAATCAGATCTGGACTACACCCTTTTGGTAAATAAGAATGATTTTACCGAAGAGAGCATGAAACTTTTCCAGAAAAAACTTAACCTTATCGAAAACTGGACCTGGGATAACTACAATCTGGAAACTCACTTTTTCATAAATGACTACGAAGAAGTTAAAAACAATATTTTTGGTGAAAGTGATAGTGAAAGTACCGGTTCGGCTCTTGCCAAGCTATTGAAGGAAGAAATGTATCGCACCATGATTATTGTTACAGGAAAAGTTCCGTTCTGGCTGATTTCTCCTGTTGAGGCAGATGATGACAGATACGACAAACTTTATAAGAAGCTATCTAATGGAGAAACACTGCTAAAAAAGGAAGAATTTATTGATATGGGAAATGTGGATGATATTTCCCAGGGAGAATTTTTTGGTGGTTCTATATGGGCCTTAATAAAATCCTTTAAATCACCATTTAAAACCCTCATGAAAATGGGAATATTAGAAGAGTATATGTTTGGTAATACCAAATCTAACCTTCTATGCCATCAGGTGAAAGATAAGTATTTTGGTAACATACCCTACCTTGATATTGATCCCTATTTAGGAATGTTTGAACGAGTTCAACAATTTTTTAAAGAAACTAAAGATGAAGAAGCATTAGATGCATTAAGATGCGCATTTTATTTAAAAGTTGGAACCAAAGTAGAAGTAGATGAATTGGAAAATGGAAGCAAGAATTGGAAAAAAAATACCTTGGTTAATATGTTGACTGATTGGGGTTGGAATGCTGAAAAAGTTGAAAAGCTCAATAATTATTCGAGTTGGCAAATGATGCACAAAGTTGACTTGGGAAACCAAATTAACAAAATTCTAATGG
>CAZMXD010000049.1:0-11051 GCA_964570185.1 uncultured Nitrospina sp.
TTTCCGGAAGCTCAGGCAACAGATGGAACCGATGTGATTCCCTTCAAGTCAGCAGTATTTGAATCGGCGGTTCGCGCTCAAGCCTCTGTGATTCCGGTGACTGTAAAATACCATGATGGCAATCAACCGACAATCGCATATTATGGAGACTCTTTTTTCAAACATATGTTAACGTTACTGAAAACCCCCAGACTTCGTGCAACGGTTTTTGTCCTACCGGAAATTGCAGCAGGACTTGATCGCAACCAATTGGCAAGAGTCAGTTATAATGCGGTACGTAATTGTCACCGAAATATTATTTGATAAACAAAGAGAATGTTTTTGTCATGGACTTTAAGAATAAAATAATAGACCATTATAAAATCTAGATAACTTAAATTTTTAAAGGCATTAAAATGATCCATCCTTTTAAAGGTACTAAACCCGAGATAGACGCATCGGCCTTGGTAGTCGACAGCGCGCAGATCATCGGCGATGTGAAAATAGGCGAAGAGAGCAGTGTTTGGTTTAATGCTGTCATTCGGGGCGACGTAAATTATATTCGTATTGGAAAGCGAACAAATATTCAGGATGGTTGCGTTTTACATGTTGCACGTAAAACTTTACCTTTGGAAATTGGCGATGAGGTAACTGTGGGGCATAATGTTACCTTGCATGCATGCACTATCGGCTCGCAATGTCTTATCGGTATGGGTGCGACGGTGATGGACGGGTCTGAAATAGGCGAACAGTCGATCGTCGGAGCTGGTTCTTTGGTGACACCCAATACAAAAATTCCACCCAAAAGTCTGGTTCTTGGTTCTCCTGCAAAAGTGAAGCGGGAATTAAAAGAGGAAGAGATACGTGGAATTCGCGAGTCCGCTGCCAATTACGTAGGTGATATTGAGACGTATCTGGATTAACGGATGAATAAATTCGTAAAAGACCCGGTACCCATTGCGGTGATTGGTGGTAGTGGCGCTTATCATCTTCTTGCCGAGCAGTCATTGGGCGAAGAAAAAAGATGCCAAAATATCGATACTCCCTATGGAAAGAGCGCACCCATCCATCAATTCAATTTAAATGATTTCGATTTCCTTTTTCTTTCCCGACATGGTGAAACAGATTATTCGCTGACAGCTCCTTTTGTCAATTACCGAGCAAATATTCATGCCTTAAAAGAATGTGGTGTGCAAAGGATCATCGCCTGGTCGGGACCAGGAATTATTAATACAGCCTATAAGCCAGGTGATTTTGCGGTACCGCACGATATCATTGATGAAACGCGAAACCGCCCGACAACTTTTTTTGATAACATGGGAGTGGGATTCATTCGGCAAAGCCACCCTTTTTGTCCGCAAATCTCAGAAATTTTACATGATGTTCTGCATGAAAGCGCGTTGCCACATCATGAGAACGCGGTATATGCCTGTACTGAGGGTCCGCGATTGGAAACTCCAGCTGAGATAAGAAAGCTGCGTATTCTTGGTGCTGATTTGGTCGGAATGACCTTGGCGCCGGAAGCATTTTTAGCTCGTGAAAAGGAAATCTGTTATTCCCCATTTTGTTACCTTACCAATTATGCCGAAGGAGTCAAAATCAGAAAGTTTAAAAAAGGAGAGTTGTTTGAGGGCATGCAGACAGAAGGAGAGAAGAAAAAGGTTGAAGTTTCGATTCAAAAATTTCCACAACTTATTCGTGCTATGTTTGAAATTTTAAGACGTGAAAAAAGAACCTGTGATTGCAGTGAAGCCTTGCGCCGATATAAAAATAAGGGTTTCTTGCCACCGACCTAACCGCCGAAGGCAAACCCAATCTTCTGTAGAATTCATACGGAAGGCTAGTCAGGCCAAGCTTCGAAGCCACCGGTCATCGAATAAACTTCTTTGAATCCTTGTTGAGAAAGATATTCTGCAGCGCCGCGACTAGATATGCCGTGATAACAGCAGACTACTAGGGGAGTTTCCTTATCCGTTTTTTCGATATACTCCTTAACATTCTGATCGTTAAGAGAAACGGCATTTGGAATATGGCCTGAAGTATAAGATCCGGAGTCACGAATATCGACGACGTTTACTGTACCTTCCTCAACCATTTCTTGTACCAGATGAGGATTTATTTCTTTAAACATAAGAAGCGGTCCTTTATAGAGTTAAAAATTTTTAATTCGGTTTCCTGTTATTTGCATCTTATTTTCTTAGATGATCAAATTTGTAAAAAGTCTCTTTTAATATTTTAGGTGAAATGGATTTATCACAATTGGAAAAAAATTTTGAATCTGCTCTTTTGAAGGGCGATTCCGCGAATACTGTTGAAAAGGCAGTTACCTATTGCAATGGTTGTCAACAGGCACGGAAGTACGATACCTCAATTATATGTTTGAAAAAACTTTTAATTATAGTGGAAAAAGATAAGAGCCTGCGGGCTGTGGTGTTGACTGCGTTGGGCACGGCTTATTGGGAAAAAGCTCAACTGAAAAAGGCCTTGGAGCAATTTGAAAAGGCCCTACTATTGTTTAATGAAATGGATGACAAGGCAGGAAAAGCGGCGATTCTTTCTATAGTCGCAATCACCTATTGGAGAAAATGTGCATGGGATCAAGCTTTGGAAATCCTGGAAGATGCATTAAACCAAAAATCGGACAGAGAGGAACGATTTGCATCTTTGTACGGAGCATTTGACCGAGGCATCTCTACTTTGAAAAATCGAATAAGGCTCGGAAGGGAATTGGGACAGCCATTGAAAATTTTGCAACCTTTGTTTTCTTCTACTGCAATTCATCTCATAATGCGGAATATGGCAGAACTTACAATATGTCTAGATGAATCGGAGGCTCTCGCCAAAAAAACAAGTCAGACGGATATTCTTAAGGCTATTATAGGAATTTCTAATCTGGCCGCCAAAGTTTTATAAAAGTCAGTTCGTTTTTGTTGTGAAAAAGATGAATTACTTTACTATTTGGGATCACGACAAATTTTTTAATAATATTGGATTCGGGCTTGCCTTTAAACTTGAGAGTGCAGATAAAGTTTTTGCAGATACCCGAGTCTATCCACATCGATAGCCAATCATAAAGTTTTTCCGGATAGCAAATTAAATCTGAAAATAACCAATCGACTTGTTTTCCTTCCTTTTTAAATACTTCGGGTAGTAAAGAAAAGGCATCACGTTTTTCGAATATAACGTTTTTTAAATTTAAAATTTTTTTATCAAGCGGCGAACGATCGATGCTGAGTACTTCCGCACCGCATTTTTGGATCACCCACGTCCAACCACCAGGACTTCCACCGATATCAATACAAAACTCTCCAGATCTAGGGGTTTGCCCGGCAAGAGTCAAAGCTTCAAATAGTTTCAGGTAAGCCCGGTTAGGAGGACCGTTCTTGTCTTGAATAAAAATAGGTTTACCGTTAGGGAAGGGACTCGAACAATCTGTCGATGCGAGGAGCGTATTCTGATCGAGCAGGCACCAACTTCCTAAAACATTTCTGGGCAGCCTTGTTGGGAATAACAAGGGTTTTTCAGGCTTTAAGCCCAGTTTTTTCTGAATGAGTTTGGCGCGCCGATGTAAGGTGAAAGAATATAGACACCAGTTCTTTTGAAGAGCTTTAAGCTTCTTTGCTGCATCACTGATGGATTCGATAGAAATTATTTGCGTGTTTTTCCAAATGTTCTGTGCCCAATGAGCATCGATGAATGGCTTACTTGAAAAAATAAGTCGATCATGAACGGCAACCACGGTTCCGACCTCCTTTAACAAGAGTTCGCTTAAGCCCTGCGGCGCCAGATAAACAGATTGTATTTCGGATTTCATCTATTAGAAGTCGCCATCTTATGGATAATGGAGTAGAGAGTGATTGTGCCCTTGCTCTTTGAGTTTTACCACTTATTAGATCAGTGCTTTTAATTATGATTTAATAGGCACCAAAAGTAGTTAAACCTTAATTTTTCGATCGAAACCTTCTCAAATAGTTCAAGAATTCCTCATCGGTGCTATTGGCATCTATATAAAGATAGGTATTTCTTGAATTTGAGTTGAGAGCAAAATTCACCCTAGAGAGCTGTTCCCCGTCTATGAACATTAAGGTGTTCCAGGGAAAGGTAACTTGATAGTCGCGATGATTTTTCACAAATCGTATAAAGGTTTTAAAGGCCTTGGTACAAAGTGCGGATCTCAAGCCTTCCAGATCACAAACCGCACGCAGCTTGGTTGAATTATTTTTTGTACGACCCTCGAGTTTTACTGCCAGTGTCGTATTTTCTGCAGCTTTGGTTTTGATTGCTTTTCTAGAAAAATGCTCAAGAATTTTTTCAGGTGGAAGGTCGAAACGAATTTGCGCATGGAAATCATCTTGGACCAAAGTATTATACCGGTTTAGAATCACTTTCCCCCAATAACGCATGCGAAAATCAGTAGATTGACTAGCTGCCATTAAATTTTTTGCTCCTTGCTGGCACTCTTCTAAATTTAATTCGGCAGCGCAGATGAAATTTTCCAATTGCAGTTTTTCTTTAAATGCCTTGCTATATTTTTCCTGAATAGTTTTGTACATTTTTCTTTGCGGCTTCCAGGTTTCATAGGGGTCTTTCATTAGCTGATTTCTCATGTTGGCAGGCGCCTCGTTAAACCCCAAAATAAGCTTGTTTGGTTTGTCCGCCAAAAAAGAAGAATGAGTAATCATAATTTCATGCCAACCGGTTCTTTTCGTTCTTTTTGGAGTTTTTACCTTGGCAAGGTTTTTATATCCTTTCAGACAGTCTTTATTGGAAATTTCTTTAGAGCAATAAATACTTTTAGCCAGACCTAGGTTCCCAATCTCTTTTTTGATTGCACGGATTTTATCCATGAATTCATTTTGCTTATGCGGATCGAGTCGCTGATTTAAAAATTTCGCCATCTCTTCAGATGAAGCCTTCCAGTTGACCAAGACCGTGTGAAATCCTGCGGTTCTTAAAAAGCGATTGCTGATTCCCACTTCTTTATAATTTTTATGGTTAATTTGGGTGAGGGCTTCTTGGAGTGAAGATGCGCCCTGTAAGCATTTTTGTATCAAAGGTATTTGATCTTCAGTGAACCCAATTTTTTTTATAAAGGGGAAGCACTCAAGCGTATTGATACCGAATTCTTTTTCTAAAAGCTGTTTTTTTTCAACTAATTGGTTGAAGTTATTTGCAAAAAGGAATGGAGGGTAAAATAATAACCCCGTAAGGCATAGAATAAAAACCCGAACTTTATTTTGAGTACGCATGTTTTAATAATATCAAATAATTTATTAGCTAATGATTAGTCGACTCGCTTAGGTTTTTCAGGAGATAGAAGTTCTATTCCGATAGACTTGTCGGTAATTTGCAGACCATCCTTATCCACCTTAGTTGAAGCCTCTATTTTTAGCGCTCGAAATCACTGAATAATAGAATTAATAAAACGAGACCCCGCTAAAAGTTCGCTTTCTACTGAATTTGTACGCTATTTTTCTTAAAAAGTGTAGGGGAATTTTAGAGTGATCTCAATGATTTTCTTGCTTAAACTTGATAGCTCGATCATAATTTCGGGATGGAATACCGGCGTTTTGGCAAGACTAATGAAATGATTTCTGTGATTACCCTGGGAGGTATGCGATTCAAGCATGGTTGGATATCGCCACGTTCACATTTACCTTTTGAATCCATTCGAAACTGCATTGAAACAACCCGGCAGGCATTTGAGGTAGGTATCAACCATATAGAAACCGCTCATGGATATATGAAAAGTGAAAACCTTTATGGAGTCGCCTTAAAAGAACTGGGAACTCCGCGCCACGAATTTAAGATGATGACCAAGGGATCTCCAATGACAGGGGGAGAAACTCGTAAATTGGTGGAGGAGCAATTAACCAGCTTAAAGTTGGATTTTGTCGATTTTTATGGATGGCATGGCATTAATAATGAAGAAAGATTGCTAGCGGCAATTAAACCTGGAGGACCTATAGAAGTATTGCATCGACTAAAGGAAGAAGGGTTAATTCGCCATATAGGATTTTCCACGCATGCTGCGTTGGATATTATTTTGCAAGCACTCAATACTGACTTGTTTAGTTTCGTGAATCTTCATTACTATTATTTTTTTCAGCGAAACCTTGCTGCAGTTCAATTAGCAGGAAAAAAAGACATTGGTGTTTTCATAATTTCTCCAAACGAAAAGGGAGGTATGTTGTGGAAGCCTTCAGCAATTGTTCAAGAATTGGTCGAGCCGTTAACGGCGATTCAATTTAATGGTCGGTTTTGCCTAGAAAAACCAGAAATCACAACATTGAGCATGGGAATGCATGAACCAGAGCATTTCCCGCAAAACCTTTCAATTTTAAATGAGAAGAAAAAATTTTCAGATCAAGAAAAAAATATTCGAATACAGATGGACGTTCAGTTAAATGAAATCAAAGATCTTTGCACTCTTTGCAATGAGTGTTTGCCCTGCCCGGAGGAAATTAATATTCCAGAGGTATTGCGTTTTCGTAACTTATTACAAGCTTATAATATGGAAGATTATGGAAGATTTCGTTATAACATGTTTGAAGGCGAGGGTCATTGGTTTCCTGGAAATTTTGCTTCTCGTTGTACCCAATGCGGAGACTGTTTGCCTAGATGCCCTGAAAAACTAGAGATTCCAAAATTATTATTCAATACCCATAACCGATTATTCGATAAAAAAACTTGGCTGAAAGCAAGGATATTGCAATTTGTATCAGGTATTTATAGGTTGTTTAGAAAGTTTTTCTAAAGGATGATAGGAATTAATTTAACGTATATTTTTTAAATTTAGGATTTCCCCAGGCAGGATTCATTAAGTTCCCAAGCATTTCGGTATGTGTCGTCTTTTTTTAGCACTTTCTCAAGAAGGGGAAGTGCTTTTTCACATTTATTTAATAAAACAAAAATTTCTGCCATGATAAATTGTAAATGCATTTCATTGGGATTAATCAAGTTATAGCGGTAGCCATACATAAGTACTTCTCTGGCCTCTCCAAGCCCGCGATAACTGAATACAATGGCCTGTAATATTTTCAAGTTCTCTTGATCTTTTTGCAGTAAAGGCAGCGAGTATTCCAGTGACTTTAAGTATTCTTTTTTTAAATTGTAATATTCAGCAAGAGAACGTAAAAGTATAGGGTCTTGAGGATTTTTATCTATTTCTTTTAATAAACTCACTAACCCAATTTCTCGCATGATCTTTGCCATTTGTTGAGGATTATTTTTAGCAGTAGTTTGAAAATATGCTAAAGCTTCGTCTTTATTTCCCATTTCCAAAAAATTGTATCCCATATAAAGATTGGCAAAACCCACATTCGGGTTTTTATCAAGAACCAGTTTTAGAATTTCCATGCTTTGGTTATAGTTACCAATTTGGAAGAAACTGTGAGCTAGATTTAGCAGATATTTTAGGTTATCAGGTTCTTCTTCAACGAGTTGGGTTAAACGCTGCATTTGTTTGTGCCCTGCTTGCAAGTGATAACGGAAAAGATCGTCATCCTCCAAAAGAGTCATGGCTTCTAAAAGCTGCCCACGGTTGCCATACATCACACCACGCTGGTACAAGTCCATGGCTCTAAAATAAGGTTTAAATTTTTGCCGGTCTTCCTCGGATAGATTTGAAATTTGTTTTACGATATCGTCAAACCTTGAGCGGTTAAACACATATCTTTCTTGTCCCGGTATACCTATCACATCACCTAGATTTAGATAAAACTCAATGACTGGGTGGTTATCGGTAATGAGAGGAACTCCTTCTCCCATTTTAATTACCTGTTCGTTAAGGAGCCAAATATTACTCAGAAACGAGAAAATGTCAGGAATTTTAATTTCTGACAAATCTTTTTTAATTTTTGGTTCCTGTAAACGTTCATTCAGTTTATGAAAATTAATTTTAATGGGTTCGTTGGAACCTATAAGAAGGATCTCGTTTGCAACAGGAAGCCAACCCATCGTATAGGGAAAAACGGATTGAAATGTTTTGAAATGCATAGCCACTTCTTTTTCTCCCTGACTATGCAGTGGAATCCATTGAGCGGCGATACCACCGGGTTTCAGTTTGTTTTTCTGTAATTCATAATATTCTTGGGTATAAAGATTTACTGTAAAAGCGGTTCGAGGAGGTGGAGGTTCAGATGTGATGACATCATAAAGCTTATGGGTGGTTAACAAATGATTTCGACCATCTTGAATCATAAAATTAACTTTTGGGTTTGATAAAACATTATTATTCTCATCTGCAAATATTTTTCCTGCATTTAGCACACTGGAAGATAGTTCCAGGCTGTCAACCGTTTTAACGTTAGGATGTAGTCCCGCGGCTCCCGTAGTCTGACCTGTTCCGAAGCAAACTACTAGGACATCATCTGGTTTATCCGCTAATAGGATAGGTATATGAGCGAATAACTTCATGTAACGAGTAGCGATCATATTGGATGCGGACATGGATATGCCATTGGTGATCAAACGTTTTGCCGATGGATCGAGTAACCCATAGTCATCTTTAAAAACTGCCACTGTATCGGATAAGCCTTCTTCAAAGTAAATCAATTTATTAATATTGCGTTTGCCAGCACTATCTCGCATGAAAAAGGAATTCAACAAATTATTAGGGATAGATATATTTATAAAAAGGACCAGTACAGTAAATACTATCGTCATTACTCTTCTCACGATGGGTGTCAAATAGTTGCCTGTGCGAAATAAAAGAACCATTGTCAAAAAGTTTATAGTCGCAAGAAGCGTGAAGCTAGTTTGACTGCCTAAGTGGGGTAAGAAAATAAATCCAGATAAAAGAGAACCAAAAATAGCCCCAAGAGTATTTGCGGCATATATTTGTCCAGTTGCTTCTCCAATATTTTCATGTTTTTTTGATATTAACTGAATAAGCAGTGGAAAACACATACCTAAAAGCAAAGCGGGAAATAGCATAAGGGCTGCGGAGTCCTTAAAATAATTCAAAAAGGCGGTCATGGAATTGCCCAGGTTGTAGGCATTCCAGGGAGGTGAGAGGATAGAATCTAAGCTGTATATCGATCCAATTACATAAATTCCAACCCCACCTTGTAATACAATAAGGATAGTTCGTAGGTTTTTAATCTTTGAAAGTGAGGGGATAAGTAAGAGACTTCCTAAGAATATCCCTAATAAAAAAACCGCAAGCATCATGCTGAAGGAGTAAACCGTGCTGCCAATGCTAAATACTAGTAACCGCGTCCATAAGACTTCGTAAGCAAGAGCCGTGAAACCACAAAGGAAACTTATTCCCATCCAAAACTTTTGTTCTGGGTTCCAATTTATTTTTGGGAGACTAATTTTTTGGAAGGTAAATTTTAGAATTCCCCCATTTTCCTTGTACATACTCATGGCACTGATACCCACCAATAAGTTTATGCATGCGGCAAACAAAACGGTTTGCAACACACCAAAGGTTTCTATCAAAAAAAACCCTGTAATAATACAACCAAAGGCTGCTCCAAGTGTGTTCAGCGCATAAAGCAAACTTACTTGTTTTCCGATGCGTTTGTCATTGGTAACACAATATTTGGTAATGAGAGGAAGCGTAGCACCCATCAATGTTGTAGGTATTAACATCAAGGTAAAGGAAAAAAAGATCTTCAATAAATTTTGTAGGTTAGCGGATTCAGGGATGTAACTATTAAATAGCGAGTAAACGCCTGAAAAATTCGAAAATAACAATGAAAGAAGGGCGCCATTGACAAAAATCAGAATTTCAATCAAGCCGTATACGTTAAGTGCATTGGTAGAAGAATCTGTACTATTTATAGATAACCTGTCTGCGGCGTAGCCAAAAAGATAACTGCCTAGACCCAAGCCGGCCATAAAGGCAGCAAGCACAATAGAGATTGAGAAGACGGTATGTCCGAAAACGAGTGTGAGCATTCGGGTCCATACAATTTCATAAATCAGGGCAGTAATGCCAGATAAGAAAAATAAAAAATAAACTATTGGAGAACGTTGCATTTTTAAATATTTATTTCAGGATTAAACTAGGCTAAAAATAACTCAAAAAACCTCAAATCAGACTAATTTTATTTTCACCCTTTGGAAACGTTTAAATTAATTGACATTGACGCAAGCTTCAAGTAATTTTTTACTTATACCTATATTTTATATAGTAAGCTTATTGATGTCGATGTAATGTATCTTTTATCACTTTTTAATTTTATGGCAATAGCTCTATTTTGGAATTTATAATCATATAAAAAAGGTTCTTCAAATGGGAACTCAAGAAATCAAGATATCAGATGCAGACCATCCTTATGCTAAGGAGAATGGTGTTGTATGGGCCGAAGAAGCCTGGGAACGCGTCAAGCACGCGCCGGAATTTGTTCGTCCTGGTATTCGCAAGCTTATGGTGCAACGTTGTGTAAAACGCGGTTTCAAAATCGTTACTTCCGATTTCTTAACAGAAATTCGGAATGAATCCATGATGTTAGTTTCCAAGAGAGTTAAAGGTTTTGGGTTTGAAGAATTGACTATGGATGCTTTTGATGTTGCGAAAGACAAAATGCGGAAAAGTCCTCGCAAGGTGGAAGTGATCGAAGAAATTGAAGATTTTCTATCTATGCGAACTGAAAAGAAAGATGATATTGTAGAAAGATTTAAAGACTATATGGATGTTACTCCCACCGCGGGCATTCCTTGGAGCAAAGAGGCCAAGGAAAAAATGGAAAAGGTACCTCCTTTTGTGTTGGGTATGGCCAAGCAGACAATTGAAGGTCGGGCACGAGAGCGAGGAGACAAAATGATCACCCCTGGTATCATTGATGAGGTGTTCACCAATATTATGCCAGCCTCTGCGAAAGAAGCGATGGGTATGGAGGTGACAGATGAAGACCTTAAACGTGATGAACAAATAGAAAAGGAAAAAGATGCCCCCGTAGAAGTTTCTATGAAATGGGAAGATGATGCCTTGGATAAAGTTTCTCGTATACCTATTCCCTTTATTCGCAACATGGCGGTAAAACGGATTGAACAGGAAGTGGTCAAGGCAGGCGAAAATATTGTGACAATGGATTTGTTCGAAAAATATCGGTTTACCT
>CAZMXD010000050.1:0-11045 GCA_964570185.1 uncultured Nitrospina sp.
CCATTGGATTCTGGCGCGCAACTTTAGAAATAAATGGAAGCAATAACAAATGGGATGGCGGAAATCGAAACGATATATATATTACACCTGGTGCTATTTATAAATTATCCAAAGAATGGGAAATAGGTTTAGCCGCGCCTATTGGGGCTACCAAAACTTCTGACGATTATAGAGTTGTGGGTTACTTGATGAGGGAGTTTGAATTAGATTAAATAAAATTATAGAACTAGGATGAGCTACACTTATCGGCTTTATTCTTTAAAAGAAATCCAAGCAGCCCGACGTTCTCCTTTATCTTTCCCTGATAAATCCTTGCCTGCTTCCCACAGATCAACATCTTTCAACCGTTCGGCTAATCTATCAAGCGTTTACAGGCCTTTAGGGGTTACTTTTGGAACAGGATTTTTGGACGATTTTTTCTTCATTAGTCGAGGTTAGAAAATATTACATAGTGGACCCTGGCATATAAATAGTTCCATCTGGAGTTTCGTGAGTATGTATTTCTCCTCCCAGACCCAACATTTCCGAGGCTTTTTTGGCTTCTTCCGGAGTTTTATAAATATGATCCATTATATTGCTGCTATTGCCAGAGCCTTCTTCCTGACGTTGATCTCCTCCCGAGCCCTCTTCCCTATGACCACCGGAGCCCTCCCTTTTTCCGGGATGTTGACCTTGTTTAACTAGGTTGATGGCTTCAACCAACTGTGAAAAAAACCTGGTCTTCAGCGTATAACCTTCTATACGACCGATTTCCTTTTTTGCTTTCGAGTCCCAGATTAGAAAAGTAGGGGTCCCTACAATTTCTCCCACCCTTCCATCATCTATGGCTTGTGCAAACCACTCCGGAAAAAGTTTTCCTTTAACAGGCACTATTTTTACAGGAAGGTTTTTCCCCGGATTACTTGTCTTGTATTCGGGAAGAACTTCTTGCTGCCATCGTTTGGAGTTTTGAGATTTATCACCACTTAAGACAAGAAGCTCATTGGCGAATCCAATGCTTGATAAAAGGGTGGAACAAAAAATGATAGAAACTAAGATCAATTTTTTCACAACGCACACCTTTAAAATAGGAGGATATTAAGTTTATTCCGTACATTTATTTAACCATAAAATTATAATTGCGTCATCTTTAATGTTTGACTGTAAAATACAGAAACCACTTTAATTTCAAAACATAAAAGAAGCACAAGAATCTATATTTAGCTGAGGATAGTTTATTAATTGCATCAGGCGGGTGAAGTTAAAAACCGGTTAACGGCACAAAGCGGGTAAAAGTTTAATTACTAAAGAGGGCCATGGCGAAGGAAATTGCCGAGTAAATAATACAAAACACACAGGCAAAATAGGGTTTTTTAGATGTTCGGAAGAGTTTTTTCATACCTGATTATATTACTGTCTGTGATATTAGCACAATATTTAATTCAATTTTTTTAATTATTAAGACAATCCCCGATAATATTTTACGGGAAGGACAGGTTCTAAGTTTATAAAAATTAAAAGTTTGTTTAATTAACGAGTTAACATCTCATTGCCACTCATCCATGCGGTTCAAAAATGATCCAGATATTCCTGCACAGAATCAGAAAAGGCATTGGTTTGTTTATAAGCTTGCATTTCGGGGGGTAGAGCGGAGAGTGCTTTAGACAATCGTTTCGCAACTCCTTTAAATTTTTTAAGTTGTTTTAATGGTCGCATATGAATACGTATTGTAAATAAAATAGCACCTGTCCCTTTTAGTTTCCTAAGAGTTTGTCGTTCAACCCTCAACCACAAGCGTTCCCCTGCATTTTTTGAATTAATGCTGGTTTTTTCAACGATAGGTTGGGTGCCATCCTGGCGTAAAGACGGGGTATCGTGCAATGACCAGTTACGCCGAGCAAATATTTCATCACAGGGCATTTGGTCAAAAAAGTTATTGGTCGGATTCTTAATTTGATCTTTATAAAAAGGTACCGGAGCATGAATAGCATCCATGGTTTTTCTGAACTTGTCCTTCAAATTCCAACGCGAAGGAAATGTCAAGCTGCCCGCCGCCAACCACCACCCCTTCTGCTTTTTATTTGGTGGTAGCATTATTATAAGGTCTTCCTGAACCAATCTGGAGGCTAGATCCAAGGGGTGCATTCCATTTATCTTTAAATCTGTTAAAAACTCCTCCCCATCAAAATTTTTATGGGGTTTAAGTTTAATGGTATTTTTATTTATCGCATACAAATCAGGTCGGCAAGTTGCCAAATTTTTAAGCATAAAGTTTAGAACATCTTTAGATGCCGTAAGGGCGGAAGCGTCTGCCATGAAAATATCTTTATGAATGCTGGCCAGAAACTTTCTTTTTTCTGCTAATTGCAACGCTCTCTCTTTTAAATCAAAAATCTCAAACCATTCGGAATCAGGAATTTTGAGTAATCCCATGGATAAGGCAAAAGGAGGATCTTCAAAGGGAAAATGAGGTGGTTTGTGACCCCTTATTTTAATATTCCTATTCACATCATTTGACATAATATGTCCACTAAAAATAGTAGTTAGCCATGGCCCTTCAGGTTCCGTTTTCGCTTAAGTATCTCATCAGATTCTACCAAAATTTTAACTAGCTATATATAAAGACAAAAAGGTAATTATTATGATTAACAGGAAGTTGAATATAAAAAAGTTTGAAAAATAAACAAAATACTTAGAATATATTTTAAGTATCTAAATTTATGTAATGCATTTGGACTCATTATCATTACCGGAATCTTTTCTTGCTAAAGAATTATCAAATGGTTAAAGGCCTTTGATGGAAAGATGCATTCTATAGTAATAGACAAATAAGGGCCCTTTAACTCAGGAATAAAAAGAATGATGGATAATAAAATAAAAATTGGGGTTAGCAGTTGTTTGATAGGAGAAAAAGTGCGATGGAATGGAGACCACAAACAAAACCATTTTGTTCGCGAGGTATTAGCAAATTATTTTGAGTACGTTTCAGTTTGTCCTGAAATGGAAGTAGGCATGGGGGTCCCAAGAGAAACTGTTGCTCTATATGGAAATCTTGATAAATCTCGAATGATCAGCAAGAAGACGCAGACCGACTGGACCCGCCCAATGAAGAATTATATTAAAGATCGCCTCAAATCTCTTACCCATGATGACCTTTGCGGATACATTTTCAAAAGTAAATCTCCTTCATGTGGTTTGGGTCGAATCCCCGTTTACTCTGAATTTGGAAGTAATAAGGCAAGACATGGCTCTGGAATGTTTGCTCAGGCATTCACAAAAGCATTTCCGATTGTTCCAACAGAAGATGAGGGAAGATTAAATAACCCCAGAATTCGAGAAAACTTTATCGTCAAGGTATTTAGTTTTTACAGATTGCAAGCTCTTTTTAAACAAAAGTTTTCTTTGGGGGCCTTAGTAAATTTTCATACGCAGCAAAAATTTCTGCTTTTGGCCCACAGCAGAAAACACTATGACACCTTGGGGCAGTTAGTCGCAAAACCTAAATCCATGGCAATAGAAACACTCAAGTTAAAATATGGTGAGATTTTTATGGAAGCGTTGACATTTAAAGCTACCCCAAAAAAAAACACGGATGTATTACTTCATATGATGGGATTTTTGAAAAAAATTCTGTCTAAAGAAGAAAAAAAATATATTTTGAGTGTTATTGAAGATTATCGAAAGCAATTACTTCCCCTGATTGTCCCTATCACTTTGATCCGTCATTATGTTAATAAACACAAGATTGAATATTTGACAGGGCAAGCATACCTGAATCCTCACCCCAAGGAACTCATGCTTAGGAATCATGTTTAAAATTAAAAGAATTAATGATTAGTTATTATTAACGAGGACGGCTGATAATATTAAAAAGTTAGAACCCAAGGAAAACAAGCCAACTCTGGAAAAAAACAAAGCACTTGAAGTCTTCCTGCGATAAAACCCGCTAAAATATACGAAGCCATTGCAAACCACCTCTTTGACTAATTTACTTGCCTAAGCAAACGTTTTATAAGTTTTTGGCGTCTCAAATCCCTTTATTTCAAGTCACGAGCAATAGTTACTTTAGGGATATTTTTTTCTTGCCACTTCAAATAAAAAAATAATTAATAAATATTAACTCTGCATTAATCCGGCTTTAATAAGAAGGTCTTACTTTTAATGTATGAGATTAGTAAGTTCAAGGATCGTTCGCCTTTCTCCTGTCGTTTCTCTTCCTCACCCATGCATGGGAGAAAGGTTGAACGATCTTAGATTCATACAGATGTTATAAACGAAGGTATTCCCCATGGTTCAAGGATTAATTTATAAGGGCTCCTACTTTTTCTGGAAACTAAAAGGAAATCTTAAAAGGTTTATTACAAAAAATGATCTTTTAAAACAGGAGCATTTTCTTATATGGTCTGGTATTTTAATACTTATAGGTTGGTTTATTTTAATTTTGCTAAGCATATTTTATCCAAACATTCTAAATTAAAAATTAATACGGGGGTAAATCATGAAAAAATTTATCAGTTATTTAATAGTTTTTTTACTGGGATGGTCTTGCGCTGTATGGAGTTATTCAGATTCTATTTACGCAAAAATGGAAACATCTAAGAATAAATCTATTTCGCAGGAAGGAGCAAGTGAAGAAAACAAATAATTTTCTTTAGTTATCTAAATTTTATATGAGGTCAGAGAGCCGGTTGCTGTTTGAAAAAGTAAAATATTGTGCAATTTCAAAGTTTGTGTGTCAGGATGGGCCACTTGGTCAATAATGTTTTGTCCTCTTTAAAAATTTGGAGATTTATTGATTAAGGAGACGATTAGCAAATATACCAAGCATGCCACAAGGCAATTTGATAATTAAAGGAGATTCGTTGGATGAGCAGACCAGAAGAACTGAATGACCCTGAGAAGTTTGATAATTTGATGGAAAATATTAATACAAAGCTGGCAATAGGAGCCGTTCCGTTGAGAGAAAGAGCGCTCATGTCACAGGCCCTCTTAAGTGATGAGCTTGATTACGACGTGGCAGACGATGACTCAGTTTATCCACAGGTTATCGAGTGGTATCGCAAAAGATTCCCTGGCGAAAATATTTAGTTGGTTTCTGTCTCTATATTTTCTTTTAAACTTAAAATAATAAAATCAAGCGAACTATCCTCTTGAGCGATTTTCGATCTCTTTTTTAATAAGGTCTCTTATTACCATATGAGCTTCCAAAAATTCCTTAAAATATTTCGGTCTTAAAATTAAAAACTCTACGGGTGTTTTTGCTTTAGCAATGACATTTCTTTTTCCTCCGAATAATATTTCCATTTCACCAAAAAACCCGCCTTCCGAAAGCTCCTTCGATTGCTCACCTCTTGTTACCTCAACCACACCGGATATAATAAAATACATTCCTGCATTTGTATCAATTACCTGATTTACTTTAACTTCACAGGGCTCGAGGATTTCCACAATTTTACCAATGGCAAGAGCGTCCAGACTTTTTAAAATTGGAACTTTAGCCACGAGGTTCCAGGTATCAAAAAAACTTTTACTTCTTAGCTCTCTTACAAAAGCCGAAGCAAACACACCCGCTGGGAGCGCATAAATAACGATACCTAAAATCATTATTATGCCTGCCAAGAATTTTCCCTGAACACTCACCGGAACAGAATCTCCAAACCCGACTGTTGTTAAAGCGGCAACACCCCACCACATTGCTTCTGGTATACTTCCAAATTTATCTGGCTGAATATCTTTTTCCAAGTAATACATTATGGTTGATGAGGTAAATAAAACAATAATCATTACAAGTAAGGCCGCCAATAGAGTCCTCGATTCCTTTTTGAAAACATTACCCAAGGCTTGCAAAGTAATAGAATTGCTTGCAAATCGGAATATTCGGATAAGCCTAAATGCACGCATGAATCTTAAGTCTATTTCTATAAAGGAACCTAAGAAGAAAGGCAAAATAGCGATCAGGTCAATAACCGCAAAAGGGGTCAAAATATATCGCAATCTCCCTTTAATGGGATGCTTAAAGTTTTTTTCTTCCCTTTCAGTACAAACCCAGACTCTTGAAATATATTCCAAAGTAAAAAAAACAACGGAAAAAATTTCAAATACGACAAACACATCCTTATAAGCAACTTTATATGAGTCAACGGTAGCCAAAGCCACGGCAATACTATTGAGAATAATTAATCCAACGATCAGCCAATTAACAAGAGGTTGAGCAAAGTGCTTCCTATCACTATCTTCCAATAACCGAAAAATTAAACTTTTCATACTGGCTGCCTCCTATCGCCTAATACCTATATAGAAACAGTAAGTTTCACCTTTTAAATTCGCATTATTTTTCCGTCTAAATTATATAATACATTTCAATTATTTTCTGATATATAAGGGTAATATCACATGCGTATTTATACTTGGTTGATTAAATCAATTAGGGATTACATAAGAAATAGAAGGTATGAATCTTAACTTAACAATTTTTCGTGATTAATTTTCAAAACTATTTTTATACATTTAAGTAAGGCCGTTGTTATTTATTCCATACTTTTCCAATCCAAACCTTAATGTCATTTCACTAAGGTTTATCTAACTATTATTTATTAAAAGTATTTTTTAACGTTGATGGTTGATCCGCAATAAAATAAATATAATCCCTATTTTTACCCCGCAAAATACTAGGAGACGACCTGATGAAAGCATCCGACTTGTTTGTACGCTCCCTTGAAGACGAGGACGTTGAGTATATTTTTGGAATTCCCGGCGAAGAAAACCTAGATTTTCTTGAATCTCTCAGAGAATCAAAAATTAAATTGATTCTAACCCGGCATGAACAAGCAGCGGGCTTTATGGCCGCAACCTATGGAAGGCTGACTGGGAAGGTAGGTGTGTGCCTTTCTACCTTAGGACCTGGAGTTACCAATTTTGTTACCTCCGCTGCTTATGCACAACTTGGGGCCATGCCAATACTCATGATTTCCGGACAGAAGCCTATAAAAAAAAGTAAGCAAGGACAATTCCAGATTATTGATGTTGTCGAAATGATGCGGCCTTTGACCAAGTTTACCAAGCAGATTGTTCATGGTAATAACATTCCCGTTCTTGTTCATGAGTCTATGCGCATCGCAAGAGAGGAACGGCCAGGGGCTGTTCATTTGGAGTTGCCAGAAGATATTGCCGCCGAGGAATGCGATACTAAACCATTCGAAAGCGTCTTTTTTCGTCGTCCGCATGCAGACGAGAGAACTATTGATAAAGCTTGCGAAATGATCCAAAAAGCGCAAATGCCGCTTATTCTAATCGGTGCGGGAGCTAACAGAAACCGCACTTCGGGAGCATTAAAAAAACTAATAGATAAAACCGGGTTGTATTTTTTTAACACACAAATGGGAAAGGGTGTTGTCGATGAAAGGCTTCCTACGTTTCTCGGAACAGCTGCTCTTTCGTCCGGGGATTACTTGCATTGTGCTATTGACCGATCTGATTTGATCATTAATGTTGGTCACGATGTCATAGAAAAGCCCCCATTCTTTATGTCAGCGGGAGGTATAAAAGTCATTCATGTAAATTATTTTTCTGCCAAAGTGGATGAAGTATATTTTCCACAACTGAATGTGGTGGGAGATATTGCTGATAGCATTGATCGATTGGCAAATAAAATCGAAAAATGCAACAACTGGGACGGCGCCTATTTCCAACGCGTAAAAAAAGAAGTAGAGGCGCATGTTAAAGCAGGCAGTGACGACAAACGGTTCCCCATAATTCCACAGCACCTGGTAAATGAAATCAGAAAAGCGATGCCAGACAATGGAATTATTGCGCTAGATAATGGTGTTTATAAAATCTGGTTTGCCAGAAACTATAAGGCCTACCAACCTAATACCGTTTTACTGGATAATGCCTTGGCAACAATGGGCGCGGGGTTACCCTCGGCAATGGGAGCAAAAATAATCTATCCGGATCGTAAAGTAATGGCTATTTGCGGGGATGGTGGTTTCATGATGAACTCTCAGGAACTAGAAACCGCCGTCCGTCTTAAAATGAACCTAATTGTAATCATCCTCCGCGATGATGCTTATGGAATGATAAAGTGGAAACAGGCAGGGATGGGATTTAAGGATTTTGGATTAGATTATGGAAATCCGGACTTTGTAGAATACGCCGAGGCATATGGTGCAGCAGGACATCGGGTAAAATCGAGCGATCAACTGCCGATCCTGCTCAAAAACTGTCTTAATACCTCCGGAGTTCATTTGATAGAAGTTCCAGTAGACTACTCCGAAAATGAAAAGGTTTTAATAGATGAATTAGAATCAAAAATTTGTATTTTATGATTGCCATTCAAAAAAGGATGCTCCTATGACTGAGAAACTAAAAGTCCATTCACCCTATGACGGACATTTAATAAAAGAAGTTGCTTTGGATGACGAGTCTCGAATTGAAGAAGCCCTTGTTACCGCTCATAATCTCGAGCAGAACAAACCTATACCTGCACCCGAAAGAATCGCTATTTTAAATAAAACCGCTGATCTGGTTGAAGCAAGGGCTGAAGAATATGCCCGCCAGTCAGCAGAAGAAGGTGGTAAGCCGTTGATTGATTCCAGAATCGAGCTCGCCCGCGCAGTACAAGGAATTCGAGATGCCGCAAATTCATTGGGGCAGATTACGGGACATGAAATCCCGATGAACCTGACAACTTCATCCCTCAATCGCATGGCCTTCACCACCCGCGAGCCCATAGGGATCGTCGCAGCTGTCAGCGCATTCAATCATCCGTTCAATTTAATTGTTCATCAAGTAATACCCGGTGTTGCGGTAGGCTGTCCCATAATTGTCAAGCCGGCAAGTACAACTCCCTTGTCTTGCCTGAATCTAGTTAATTGCCTTTATGAAGCCGGCCTACCCAAAGAGTGGGTTCAAGTTATTATTTGTAAAGGGGCATTAGCAGAAAAAATTGTTACCGATCCAAGAGTTTCTTTTCTAACTTTTATTGGTTCAGGAAAAGTCGGATGGGGTTTAAGGTCGAAACTGGCGGACGGTACCCGGTGCGCTTTAGAACATGGTGGCGCAGCACCCGTTATCGTTGAACCAGATGCCGACATGGATGACACTTTGCCCTTGCTAGCAAAAGGTGGTTTTTACCATGCCGGACAGGTATGTGTTTCCGTTCAGCGAGTTTTTGTACACGAAGACATAGTCGAAAGTTTTTCCGGCAAATTAGTGTCCATCGCAAAAAAATTGGTGGTGGGAGATCCTACCGATGATAAAACAGAGGTAGGCCCGTTAATCCAAGAAACAGAAGTAGAGCGCATTCATAATTGGGTGGAAGAAGCCAAAAAAGCGGGTGGAAAAGTTTTAACAGGTGGAAATAAGATTGGAAATACCTGCTATGAACCTACAGTTATTCTTAATCCCCCTTATGATACCAATGTCTCCAAATGCGAAATTTTTGGTCCAGTCATCATTATCTACTCATATAAAAACAGAAACGAAGCAATAAAGCTCGCCAATGATATTCCCTTCTCATTTCAAGCAGCCGTTTTCACAAGGGATATAAACACAGCCTTAGGCTCGGCTAAAGATTTAAATGCAGCAGCTGTTATGATTAATGATCATACAGCATTTAGGGTTGACTGGATGCCGTTTGCGGGCAGAAAAGCCTCCGGACTTGGAGTTGGAGGAATTCACCATACCATGATGGAAATGACTGAAGAAAAACTAATCGTATTCAGATCAAAATTAATTTAGCCTCCAAACTGCCTAATTTGTACTGATCGCACACCTGAATCCCGTTCCATCAGATTGCAACTGAAAATGTGAGTTCATTCGATTTGCCGATCTCATTTCAAAGGCTTTTTTATTCCAGCTTCCACCCCGATTTACTTTTTGCGTAATAGAAAAAGAACCTACGCAATTTACTCCACTGCAAGCGTCGAGCTCTGGTCTTGGGCCCTTAGGATTTTTTTTAGGGCTTTTTAGATAGTAGTTTTCATTGACAGGCATCCAATCGAAAACCCACTCACTCACATTTCCAGACATATCAAAAAGACCGTAGGCATTGGGCGAGAAAGAGCCTACAGGAGAAGTATTTTTATAGCCATCTTTCAAGTTAATATCACGAGAATTCAAATCACATTCACTATCACAAAAGTTGGCTTCTTTTCCTGTCACCTTATTACCCCAATAATATTCGGTTGTTGCTCCACCGCGGGCTGCAAATTCCCACTCAGCTTCAGTGGGTAAACGGTGCCCCTGTTTCTTGCAATAATTACGCGCATGTTCCCATCCGACACTTTCAACGGGCAAATCCCCTCCAGGAAATTGGGAAGGGTTGTACCCCATTACACTTTGAAAAAACTTCTGCTTAACCTCATATTTGCCGATTTTGAAATCAGACAAACAAACTTTATGAACAGGTTTTTCATCGGAGTTTCCTGAATCACTTCCCATTTGAAAACAACCCCCTTTTATAGAAACCATTTCCTCTATGGGTTTTTCATGATTCATAGAAATAGCCATTTTTTGTACGGTGGCTTTTAAAGTTGTCACCTGTTCCCGGGTCGCTGTGGGAATTCCATGATATTTAATTCGGTATCGGTTCTTTGGCAATAGTTCCATTTTCCCCGAACTTATAATGAAAACTCGGAAATGAGGAACCGGGCCAATTGCGTCCTGCTTTAAAAATTGACTGATATCCTCATCCATTTCACTCGACTCATCAATAGCCATTACTGTCTCGTCCACAAGTTCTGCTTTTCGCCCTTTAGCGTTTCCTTTTTCAAAGACTAAGATATTTCGCCCTCTCGATTCCGGCATGGCAAGAATTCTATTAAGAAGTTCCTCCGCCTCTTTAAACTTTTTTAACTTTATTTTTGTATCCGCCTGTTTTCGCAGAACCTTATAATTATCTGGAGCTTTTTCAAGCACCTCTTTAAAAGCCCTTTCCGCAATCAAATACTTGCCCTGAGCAAAAGCTGCCTCTCCGTCAGCCAAAATTTCATCAATATCCTGTGCGTGCAATGTGGCCCCGAAGAAAAACACAACCAGAAATTGCATAATAAAAATTCTAAAACTTT
>CAZMXD010000051.1:0-10960 GCA_964570185.1 uncultured Nitrospina sp.
ACCGATACACTCAATCAAATATCGAGTCGCAACAAAACAACAACCGGAAATCACCTTGGCTTCCTTGGCCAGCATCGGTTCCATTTTTTTAAGCTCATTGGCGGGATTGTATATTCCCAGAATCTTCAATGCCGCATCCTTTGCGCTATCTTCCCAAAGACGAACTGGGCAGGGCTGATTATTTTGGTCTACAATACCCGTACCCAGAATGGAGAAATCTGGATGCTCCCCCAAAAAATTAATAATTTTTTTAAAACTGTTTTCGGTTAAAAGAGTGTCTGGGTTCAGTAGCGCTATCAGCCGACCTTTAGATGCAACAATTCCCTGGTTATTAGCGGCTGAAAATCCGCGATTATCTGGATTGGCAATCACCCGTAATTCAGGAAATTGATCCGTCACCGCAGCCACCGTTTCATCCTCCGAAGCATTATCGATAACAATTACTTCATAAAAAATATCCTGAGTATGTTTTTTAATTGATTTTAAACAACGCAACAGGATTTCTCGAGTATTAAAACTAACTACGACTATGGTCAAATCTAATTCTGCGGGTTGTGGAAATTTGAATACAGGTGGGATCATCTTTTAATAGATTTAACTGAAAAAAATACTAAAAATTACGAGAACAAAAATCCTAAAGATATATGATGCTATATGGATAGCAACTTGATAATAACGGTGGTTTGCCTATTAGCCCATGATGAATTTTCGGTCTGGCAAAAAGTTACCATTATCATCGTAATACTCTTTTAGATTGTGCCAACTCAAATGGATATCGCAATCCTGACAGATGGCAACATCAAAACGCTGACGGTTTACCATTTGGTCGCGGTATTTTTTCATTGCAGGACCATTCCATATATCGGTGATGGAACTGGTTTTTAGATCACCCACCGTGGTTTGGGAAAACATATCCGCACAGCAAAGGACTACGCTGCCGTCCCAATAAACGACCATCCATTTCCACAATTGAGTGCAAGGTGCCACGTTAGTTTGGTTGAAACGCTTGTGCGTATAACGCGTTTTATTTTTAGTAGAAATTTTATATTCTTTAACAAACGCATCTTTATCGAGTTTTCCCGCCCAGTTGGAAATAATATTGTCGTCAATCGAGTTCAACACTATGGAACAATCGTGGGAAGCTATGATTCTAAACAATTCCTGTTCCATTGTTTCTTCCACTGTTTTTAGAGTTTTGATTCGAATGTTGACGGGGACAGGTCGTGTCGTTTTGCTGTTTGCTTCGAGAAAATTTACTATGTTGTCGCGCACCACATCAAAGCTCATCTTTTTGACATCTTCAAAAGTCTGCCTGTCAAGTTCATCGAGACTGATATCCACTCCGACACCATGCTCAAGAAGGGTGGGGACAATTTTTTCGTTGAGAAAAAATCCGTTGGTGAGAATCTCTGCCTTGTGAATTTTCGGATACCGACTCAGATATTCAATGCGGTCCTTTATATATTTATCCATCAAGGGTTCTCCAAACGTTCCAAACGTAACGACTCCGCCACGCGATCCAAAATCGTCAATGATCTTGCGATAAACATCCATATCCATTGCGCCAACATTAGTGAGGTCTGGGTTCGGGCACCAAACACATTTAGCGTTGCAACGATTGGTGATATCGATCAGCAAAGCCCCAGGCCATTCCTCGAGCCTCTTGGCTAAAGAACGAACCGAGCCATCGAATAGAGGCGAATCATAAACCTTACGGCGAAAATAATCCATTACAGGAAAAAAAGGGATAGACTTGACCCATTTCTTAATTGGGCTTTCAGCTTCAGGGTTTGGATTACTTTTTGGAGCAGAGGGGGCCGAGGTTGCAACTTCAACCCATTCAGCTTCTTTTTTCAGAGTGGAAATTGGGTTCATGGACATGTCCTAGGTTTCTTATACCTAGCGGATATTTTATCTGATTTCTTGATACAGGGAACGGATTATTTACTTAAAGTTTCGTCATATAGGACAAGCGTACTTTCTGCGGCCTTTCCCCATGAAAATTTCTGCCGAATAACCGATCTTGCCGCTTTTGCCTTTTTTTCAGCGCTAGCTGGATCTTTCAGAACAGAAATAATGGCTTCGGCCAGCGCATCTGAATTGTTGACAGGCACCAGTTTCCCGGTTACGCCGTCCTTAATATTTTCAGGGATAGCTCCTCCCCTTGAAGCCACAACAGGGAGCGTTGCCGCCATCGCTTCTATAACCGACAGGCCAAAACTTTCGATTCGCGAAGGGAAAACACCAAGACTGCTTTGTCCGGAAAGGTTTTGAATTTCCGCACTGGTTTTCCAACCCGTAAACTCGACATGGTCTGCCAAATTAAGGTCAGCAACCAGGGATTTATATTCTTTCAACCGGTTGCCCTCACCCACCAAAGTTAGTTTCACATCGTTAAAATTTTTTATAACCGTCTTTAAAGCAACAAAAAGTTCGGGCAGACCTTTTTCTTCTTCGATCCGACCCCAAAATAAAATTCGTTTTGAAATAACTTCATTCCTCTCTACCTCAAACCAGGAATTTTCAATTCCGGGAGAAATCACTTTCACCTTTTCGGCAAATTTCTCGCCCAATCCCTTTACAATAAGATTTCGGGAAAATTGGCTAAAGGCAACAATGCTGTTGGCCTCGACCATGGCTTGCCGCAAAAGATAAGTGTTGATGCTTTTTAAAAATTTAACTGGGCGAAGTATCCCCTTCAATATCCCAGTAGTCGGAATATCGGGTGCGTGTGAGGTAAAAACATAGGCCGCTCCATTCAACCTCGCAATCAGTCCAAAGTGATAGGCTTCTTCCGCATTACCATGAATAACATCGAAATTTTCTGCTTTTGCAAGGGATCTTAATTCTTTTGAGTAGGAGAGAAAGTTAAAATTAATCGTCGCAAAATCATGATGGAACGCCCAATGGACTTTATACGGAGTTTCATGTTCGAATTTTTCATGGGGATACTTCGAGTACAACGCATGCACTTCATGGCCCTTTGCCGAAAGCGCGCAGGCCAAATGGTGCACCGCAAGCTGACCTCCGCCTTTAAACGTAGACCACGGCGAGGAATTAATTGTTAAACAAACCTTCAGAAGAAAATCTCCAGAGATAATAACTAAAGAAAAGACAAACCTGATTATTTAAAAAATTCTTTTGCCAACATTCGATTTTTTCTTGCCCGTTTTTCTCTAACGTATATTTTTACATTTGAATTTTTATCCGTTTCTCCTCGTTCAATCTCAAGCTCCGCTTAATGACCAGGCTTTTAAAAAATATTATTTTAGCATTTTCAAGTAGGGGGATGAATTTAAACCTTAATTGCCAAATGTGCGCGGGCACCCCACAAACAGTCTTTTTTCCCCAAAGATTTTCGAGTTTCGAAAACAGTCGTGATATGTTCACAGTATGAAAATTAAGAAAAAATTCTAAATTCTTTTTGTATTCTATGACCTTAGGGATAGGATTCAAGTTGTTTAATTACTTTAAACCGAATAAAAAAATATGATCAAGACATTAGGCGGGTTTATTCTTCTTGGGATTTTATTAACCATTCTGATCTTCAACACTCATGTGACCCTTCTAGGTTCCGGGTTTTTAGTTGGGGATGGAACACATGTTCTCACCTATCATGACCTGGTAAAAGAAGCAGAAATTCTAAAGGTAAAATTC
This sequence comes from uncultured Nitrospina sp., assembly GCA_964570185.1. GTDB lineage: Bacteria > Nitrospinota > Nitrospinia > Nitrospinales > VA-1 > UBA8687. Next base: position 3,658 of record CAZMXD010000051.1, read on the forward strand.
CCCAACGAAGACGATATTGAAGCTGCGGTGCTGTCTTTCGATGCAACCACCAACCTGGCGATCTTAAAGTTGAAGGAAATACCGAAAGTAAAACGCCAGCCTCTGATGTTAAGTCGAGAGGGACTGGGTGCAAAAAGCGAGTCGGTGTTTACATTGGGCTACCCCTGGACAAATACCCTGCGAGACCAGCACGTTTTGATCGAAGGGGTTTCCGGCTCCACCTCGATCCTCACCAAATTAAACATGAGTCTTGAACCAGTGCATAGCGGCGGCCCATTGTTTAATTCCAAACAGGAAGTCGTGGGGATGGTATTATGGAAAGACCATGCCAAAAAAGCATTTCCCGCGGAAGGTTCGAATCATTTTGCTATTCCTTCTTCTTTTTTGAAAAAAGCTTTGCAAGGAACCAGAATTAATGCAACCCCTAACAAAAAAAAGAATCTAACCAGAGAAGCGTTTATTTTAAAATCCAGAAATAATATTGTTCTAATAGAAGCAAGATAACCCCAATGAATACCACGATTCGTCCGCAGTTCAAATTCGATAATACTTTCGCTCGCGGCATGGAAGGTTTTTTTTCTAATTGCCAGGCAGAGTCTGCAAACACCCCAAGATGGCTGCAGTTCAATCATGCGTTAGCCGAAGAGTTGGGACTGGATGCCGTCGCGCTTGATTCAGAGGCGGGTTTAGCAATTTTTTCCGGTAATACGGCCCCCGAAGGTTCACAGCCTATAGCGCAAGCCTATGCGGGCCACCAGTTTGGCGGTTTCTCGCCGCAGTTGGGAGACGGGCGCGCTCTTCTTCTTGGCGAAGTCATCGACATCCAACAACGACGCCGCGATATCCAGTTGAAAGGATCGGGAAGAACCCCGTTCTCTCGGGGTGGCGATGGAAAGGCGGCGATTGGCCCCGTTTTACGCGAATACTTGGTCGGCGAAGCCATGCAAGCGCTAGGCGTCCCAACGACCCGCGCCTTGGCGGCTGTTAGTACCGGTAATGACGTCTATCGGGAAACCACCCTGCCGGGTGCCATCCTCACGCGGGTTGCAGCAAGTCATATTCGAGTCGGCACTTTCCAGTATGCTGCCGCGCGCCGTGACGAAGACAAAGTTCGTCAACTCGCCGATTATTCCATTACCAGGCATTACCCTGACACAGCCAATGCGGAAAACCCCTATTTGGCATTCTTCGCCGCGGTCGCCGATGCGCAAGCATCGCTAGTAGCGCGCTGGATGGGTATCGGTTTTATTCACGGAGTGATGAACACTGACAACATGACGATTTCCGGTGAGACCATCGATTACGGACCCTGCGCTTTTATGGATAGCTATTCGCCTGGTACTGTGTTCAGTTCGATCGACCACGGCGGTCGCTACGCTTATGAAAATCAACCTGAGATCCTAATCTGGAACTTAGCTCGTTTGGCGGAAACGCTGATCCCTTTCGTTGATCCAAAACAGGAAAAGGCCGTCGAAATTTTAACCGAAACCATAGAGTGTATTAAGCCTCTCTATGAATCATACTGGTTGACGGGAATGCGAGCCAAAATTGGTTTGTCAACGGAAGACCCCTCCGACGTGCAGCTCATAAACGATCTTCTTAAAACGATGGACAAGGGAAGTGCGGATTTCACCCTTGTTTTCCGTCACCTTTCACAAGCCTTACGCGGGGATAGCAACTTGGTAAGGGGGCTGTTTAAAAACCCGACTGATTTTGATGCCTGGGAACAGCGTTGGTGGCGCCGTTTTGAACAGGACGGAATTTCCGCAGAGACGTCCGCACAAGCTATGGACAGCGTGAACCCGATCTATATCCCGCGAAATCATAAAGTCGAAGAAGCACTTGCCGCTGCCGTATATAAAGAAGACCTGATTCCTTTTAAAAAACTACTAGCCGTCCTGGCTCATCCCTTCGATGAATTTGAAGGAAACGAAGACTATGCCGAACCCGCTCCTCCTACCCAAATCCCTTATAAAACCTTCTGCGGAACGTGAATCCTAATTTGTTTTAAGTCCGTAAAAAATTTGTCCCGGAAAAATAGGCGCAGGGTCTCCAAGAAGGAAAATCCTTTTCAATAAGATTATTTTTGGGTGGGTTTTAGTAATGAATGAAACCTTCGGTTTCTATTTGGGGATAAAAAGGGGGTGTTATCAATAAAAATTATATTCTTTTTTATTGGAAGAAAAAATTACCCGCCCAGGAGGGAAAAAATTGCGGTGTTAAATGATACAGGCCTCCAAGTAACAGTAATTCAATAAAACCAATTACCCAAACCCAAGCCAAAGCTTTTTTCCCCAATACAAAGCCTTGAATAGAACTAACCAATCTATAACACCATAGATATATTGTGCTTAGGAAAATAGCCAGCAGGACAGCAAATTTTGCTCCCCATTGAAGTAGTACCCAAACAATAGCCTTCATGAAGAACAAGGCTAATGTAGAAACCGCTAAAAATATAATAAGAATTAAAACGATCTGTCTCATTACAAAGCCATGTTTTTTAAGATTCGACAAATGCCCGTGGTTACCAATATTTAAATTTCCGCTTCAAGAACATAGAGACAAATGGTAAACCCGCGGGCCGCTTATTTAAAAGCCTGCTTTCTAATGTGCCTTGAAATATTAATAAAGAAGGAGTGGTTGCTCCGGTTGCAGGAATTTAACCACGCTGTAATGGGGACGGTTCGTTAGTAAATCAGGCATAACTACAATATTGCTCCATGGCTTTTGAGTAAATCGACGATGTCAATATTTCCATTCGCAATGGCTATATGCAGTGGCGCTCGTCCATCGGATCCTTTAACATTGATACTCGCTTTTTTGGAGATAAGTAGTTCAACGATTTGTTTCTTATCCCATTGGGCCGCATCGTGCATGGGTGTTTCCCCTTCATTATCGGCGGCGTTTATAGTCGCTCCTTCTTGGATCAGAAACTTTGCAATTTGAAGGTGTCCTTTTTCCGCAGCCCAATGCAAAGGTGTGCGTCCTAATCTATCTTTTGCATTTATTTGTGCCCCTTTAGTCAGAATTTTTTCAACCATTTTTATATTACCCGTTGCAACGGAAGTGTGAAGGGGAGTGTGCTTCCATTCGGCTCGACTGTTCACATCTGCGCCAGCTGCCAATAATTTATCGGCGGCATTAAAACTATTTTGATCAATGGCTATATGTAACGGGGTATACCCATCTCTATCGGATGCGTTTAACTCGGCGCCGTTATCAAGAAGAAGTACGACCATCTCTGGCAAGTTTTCTAAACCCGCCACATGAAGTGGTGTCAGACCATCGTTGTCCGCTATATTTATGTCGGCATTGTTTGCTAAATAATAGGAGACTATTTTTTTTCGATTATGAAAAACGGAAAGATAAAGCGGGGTTATACCATTTCTATCCTGGAAATTAATATTAATCCCAATTTGCAAACGCTTTGCGTCTTCTAATTCTCCCGATTCGATCGCCTTGTATAGTTGCTGAGCGGTTTCTTCAGCACTTCGAACTCCCTTATTTTTATCTTTAAAAAACGAGCCCGCCCGGTCCAATGCGGAAATATTATTTACATCCAATGCTTTTTCCTCATCCTTGTGAGGGACAATTTTTACATCCAGCCCAATGGGATCCAGGGCACTGGAAACCCTGGTCTCTGGCAGAACCTTATTTTTAATATCTAATAAAGATCTTCCTGTCTTAAGCCCAAAGGTTTTGGGTTTGCCTGCCCAGGCAAACTCCGCCAGGAGGAAAAGAGAGATAAAAAATAAAACTGGAATATAAAAGAATTTACTCATATTTTATTTTGCCACCCAAACCAAGTACAAGCAAGGTTGGTCGAAACTAGTAAGAATTTCCCTCACCTTCCTTTGTTTGTTCCGCGTTTGTCTCTTTTTTATCTTTTCCGTATTTACCGTAGTCATAATTACAACCTGACGCGTAAAATAATGTCCAAGAAATTAAAAAAACAAGTATCGTTTTCATAGAAACCTCCATTTATATTTTTGCTAAATTTAACATGCCGTTACCACCTAAATAACTATCCCATATAGGATATCAAAAAAATAGAAGGTTTCTGTTTTTTGCCTTTTCTTGTCCTTTCACACCTTTTAATGAGGCCGCCTGCTTTTCTATTTTTTGATAAATTTCAAGCGAACCCGCCTTGGCCTGTATTTTTTGATTATCGAAAAAACTTATCATTTTAGTTTAACCTAATATGTTCGAAAATTATATATTTTTGGAATATATTCCCATTTTAATCCAAAAATGAAAAAATAACCCAATTTAAAAGCTAAATTGAATGTTCTGATATTATTTAATATTAGTACAAATTCTATAATTATGTTCTAATAATATTTGATTTTAGAACCCTATTATCAATTCAAATTTAAGCTAACTTTATTGCGGGGCTAAAAAATGGAAGAAAAAATTAGATTTGCGGCGGGCAATATTAGCAAGAAGAGGGATAGGGTCGCTTTGTATGCGCGGTCGAGCACAGACGGTCATGCCCCGGAAAAACAGATTCAGAAACTTCAAAATATAGCTGATCAAAACGGCTGGCGGGTAGCTCGGGAATTCGTTGATCAGGGTATCCGCTTATCCAAAGGTAAAGACCAAAGGCCTCAATTCGATGAGATGTGCAAAGGGGTAAATGTGGGGGATTTTGACCTAATCATGACCTGGAGCGTCGACCGTCTAGGCCGATCGCTTCGACACCTTATAAGTTTCCTCGATGAGCTGCACCTCAAGAAAGTTGATTTGTTTCTCTATAAGGAGGAAGTCAATACTACGACACCCGCAGGAAAAATGTTGTTTCAAATGCTTGATGTTTTCTCTGAATTTGAAAGAGTCATGATTCAGGAAAGAGTTAATACAGGTTTGATAAGAGCAAGAGCTCGGGGTAAGCGACTGGGCAGACCCAGAGTACCTGCCGTAGTCGAAAACAAAATTATGGAACTCAGATCAACGGGTAAAGGGATAAGAAAAATTGCAAACGAGTTAAGGGTTGGGGTGAGTACCGTTATGAGAGTAATAGATCAAACTAAGACGACCCAAATATAAAGCTTAGACAAGTTTAATTTTAAAATTTTTTATCTGTTAATTAAAAAATAATATTAATTATGAAAAATAACGATTCAATTCCTTTTTGGTTTCACGTTCCGGTTATTTTGATAAAGATAGTGAGAATTATGACAAAGAAACCATCTGGACAACCAAAAACAATAGAGCTTGAACTTTGGGGAAGATCGATAAAAGTCGCAACAGATCCGGAATTAGGAAGAGTGAGATTGGAAGTAATAAGTTTGCCAGTATTAAGTCTTAAAAATAAGAAATCGAAACCAGAAGAGGATTATCAACCCGAGCTGGACTTAGGTGAGGAAGATTGATGTTAAATTCATTGCTCAGGAATTTTGCGGATTCCAAAGATTTATAAATGTCATAATTTTTTCATATTATTTTTAAAAAATGGAATAAGAATCTCCGCAAACATGACATTCCACCAAAATCTGGAAGCTTTATATAAAACAAACGGAGGGATAATTGTAGCTAACATAAGGCTTAGAGAAGAATTATTTTCAAAAGACAGAATAAAATAAAAAATTCCTTTAACAATAAACCAAATCGCAAAAAACCCGCCCAATCCGATGAAAACAAAAAAGCCTAACCATATCCACCACCCAAAAAGTTTTTCTCCTATACGTTCAACATCCATAGTCTAAAAAATTTCATTAATTTTATTAGAAGTTAAGATCTATCTTTCCAAATTGGTTTTTGCATTCTCCGCATTCCCACTTCGGAGAACCTTCCGATATCAAACAACCTCCCGTCGCAAATTTTCCATTCTCTATTTGCTGGATTGCTTCAGGATCATCAATATATCCATAGTGAATAAGCAACACGTTTATAGAACCACATTTAGGGCATTTTTTCTTACTATTTTTTTTCATATGTCACCAAAAACAGAAAGGCGAGTGAGTTTTTATTCCACCAAACAAAAACAAAAAAACGAGACAACTCATCAGAGTCGTCTCGTATAGAATTAAAGTTACAAACCTCCAATCCCCATTGAGAGTTTCAATGCAAGGTCGTATTCATTAATTTGATAAATTTCAAACTCCTTCCATTCATAATATTCAGCAAGTATCAGGATATACTCTTGCCCTTCATACTTAAAAATATCCCATAAACCTCTTGAAGGACCACCTCTCTCTCCCATTCTTACAATTTTATGTTTTGGATCTAGTACGATTTCTTTATTTAAAAAAAGGAAACTGCTCTTACCCCAACTCCAATACTTATCTTCAGGGTCAAAATCAGAAGATTGCTTCTCATGATAATTTAAATTAAAGAAGGTCAATGCTCTTTCACCGAAGGACCAGACATTACTGATAATTATCTTTTTAGATAACGTGAATTTGTATGGATTTTTAATGTAAGCAAGGAGTGGTTTAAAAAAAGATAACTTTTTTGTGTCAATATGCTGAGAAAACGGTTTTGATATTAACTTTGAACCTGATATTGGAAAAATTCCATCGTCATAGGCAACGTACTCCCACTCTTTATATGGACCGTCAAATAGTGGAATATTCTTTATTTTTCCTAAGGCGTTTAATTTATTTTTTGGTTTAAATCCATAGATTTCATCTGCCAACATATATTGAGTTTCAATATATGATTCTATATCTTTATTATCTTTTATTTTTTTAGAAATATTGTCATAACAAATAAGTCTCTTTAAAGTATCCTCAGTTTTACTGCATGATTTTATTTCTTTATTTAAGTTTTCCCCACTCGCAGGTCCTCCCATAACTACAACGAGCAAACAAACCATTAGAACTTGTATTAGTTTTTTCATCCTGCCTCCTCCTCCAAGAGCAGTTTTATTACTATTACGTTTTCACTAATTCTGTTTTATTAATTCAGCTCACCAAGTTTACTGACTGATAGTTTTTGGGTTGTTTCATTTGCCAATACGAATATTAAAATTTAACTTACCTCTATTGTTTTTATTTATTGGAAGTTGGTTTCCAGTTTCTTGCCATCTCTTGTGCTTTTTCTATTTGAGATGGAGACATTTGCATTTCTAATAATTTTCGACTTTCTAACGCATATTTATTTCCATTTGAAGCCGAAAGATTGAACCACATATGTGCTAACACATAATCTTGTGGAACTCCTTGTCCATAATAAAAATTATCTCCCAAATTATTTTGGGCATCGGCATCACCGTTCTTACTCAATTTTTCAGCTAATTTATGTAGTAGTTTGTCAAAAATACCACCATTTGACGGCATTGGTGGAAAAGCAAAAAACAAGA
>CAZMXD010000052.1:0-10890 GCA_964570185.1 uncultured Nitrospina sp.
AACAAACGTTATCCCTTGGTAATGATGCTTGAACCTTTATTCAGGTGCAACCTAGAGTGTATTGGTTGCGGAAAAATCCAAAAACCTAACGAAATCTTGAAGCAAAACCTGAGCCCAGAAAAATGTTTCAAGGCAGCCAGAGAATGCGGGGCCCCTGTGGTTTCGATTGCCGGGGGCGAGCCCTTGATGCACCCTGAGATTGTAGAAATAGTCGAAGGTTTGATTTCTATGAAGCGGTTTATTTATCTTTGTACCAATGCCATATTGTTAAAAGACTTTTTGGATCGTTTGCCGGTAAGCCCTTATCTTACGCTTTCTGTTCATTTAGACGGTATGGAGGCAGACCATGACCGGGTTGTTGACCAGAACGGTACCTTTAAACTGGCTACGGAAGCAGTACGAGAAGCTAAGAAAAAAGGTTTTAGAGTTACAAGCGCAACCACTTTTTTTGAAGATACCACAATTGAAAAAGCAGAGGAATTTTTGGATTTTTTAAAACCCCTTGGCATAGATGGAATTACTATGGCCTCCGCATTCAGGTACCCGGATGCTCCAGATCAGGATCATTTTTTTGGCAGAAGAAAAACTTTTGAGTTTTTTGATAAGCTTCTTGAAAAAAATAAAAACGGTCGATGGGATATTAACCATTCTCCCTTGTATCTTGAGTTTTTAAGAGGAAAACGTGATTATTCTTGCACTCCGTGGGGAAACCCAAACTACTCGGTCCTAGGGTGGCAAAAGCCCTGTTATCTTCTTGATGATGGTTATGCTGAAACGTTTAAAGAGTTGATGGCAACAACGGAGTGGGAAAATTATGGTCACCAAAATAACAAAAAATGCGTTGATTGCACTGCCCATTGTGGTTATGAGCCTACCGCGGTTGATGAAGCAACCTCAACGTTTCGAGGTATGATTGATTCAGCAAAAATGGTTTTTCAATAATTTAGCTTTTTTTTAATAGCTCGGGCAGTATGGTTTCTGAGTTTGTGATGGCTTTTTTTAATTGATCGGAGGTAAGGCCTTCGGCCATTTTCAGGTTAGCTCCTTCCAGCAAGGTCTCTTTCAGCTCCGCTTGCATTAAATCAGCCTTTACAAGGTTTGTGTTTTTCATATTAGTGTTTTTTAAATTTGCCCACCTCAAATTCGCTCCTCTCAAGTTTGCTCCTTCAAGATTTGATTTTTCAAGGTTTGCATTTTTAAAATAGGCCCCGTAGAGGTAGGCCCCTTCAAGGTTTGCTTTTTTTAAATTTGCACCTAAAAAAACAGCACCTTTTAACTTGTGGTTTTTTAAGTTAGCCGCAGCGCCCTCTTCTCCATTGGAATCGAGCCATTTTTTATGGTCAGAAAGGATTTGTTTTAAATCAGAGGATGAAATTGTTTCGGAAGGTTCCCTGTTTATATCTTTCATTCCGATATTGTACATCCATGCCAAATACAGAAGCAAACATTCCTGTTTTTGTTGAATTCCTGTGATTAAGAACTAGGAAGCAACTACTTCCTCATAGAGTTTTTTAAATTTTTCGTTTGCCGGATCAACCCGTAGCGCTTTTTCTAAGGACAGCTTTGCCGATTCTTTATTTTTTACCTTAAGGTGAGTGGTAGCCAGCTGATAATAAGCTTCCAAGTATTGTGGGTTCACTTGTATTGAACTTTGAAAAGACTCAATGGCTTTTGAAATATTTCCTTGCGTTTTATAGAGTATACCCAGGTTAAATTGGGTGAGCATACCGTTTGAATTTAAATGAAGAGATTTTAAAAGGATAGACTCTGCCTGTTTAAGGTCACCTGCCAACCGATAAGTATCACCTAAGTTATTTAAAAAGGTCGTGTTTCCGGGCTCAAAGGTTATTGCCTTTTTGTAGTATTCAATTGCCTTATTAAGATTTTTTTCAGATTTGTAAATATTACCAATATTATTTAATGCTTTTCCATCGTTGTCGTCTGTTTTTGCTGCAATCGCTTTTTCCCAATCTGCCCGGGCTTCTTGGTTATTTCCGAATGTGTATTTAACCATTCCTAGGTTGATAAAGGCTTGCGTGTCGTTTGGATTCAAGCTTATGGCTTTCTCAAAATTTGTCTTCGCCTCGTCATAGCGGCTCATACCAAATAAAATGAGACCTTTTTTCCTGTAAATATTAGGATTTTCAGGATTAAATTTGATGGCCAAATCGAATTCATCCATGGCATTCTTAAAAAGGCTCAATTGAGCGAATTCCAAGCCCAACTGGTAATGAGACTCCGATTTTTTTACGTCAACCCCAATATCATTGGAAGAACAAGAGGAAATTAAGAAAGCAATTAAAGCGAAGAAAATTATGTGTCTCATAGTTCAGATCCTTTGAACAATAAGTAGTTTGAAGAAAAAAGAGGCCAACCAATAATGGTTGGCCTCTGATGAAATCAAAAGATACTCTAGTTGATTCCGCGACCTGGTCTTGATTGATCGCTGTTTCCTGAGGCAATGCCTTTGCAGCCTGCATCGCTTTGATTATGAATACAGCCGTTCATTCTGGAAGGAACCGCTAACATAAGCTCTCCTCCTAATGTTGAATCGTGCATATCACCAATAAATTCCATGGCGAAACCGGTTCCAGATGCTTGAGTGTAGACAATACCCCAGATGCTAAGTTGGGATACATCGTCATACTTTAGAGCGCCATTTTGTAACGTAACGTCTCTGGCGGTAGAGGCAAGCTGAGGCCGCTCACTCACAGAGGTCACCCTTATAGAACCGAATTGAGCCGAATTTACTGTTGGGATAATATGGGTCCGTGCATCGGTGAAAGCCGCATTTGAACTATTAATTGTGGAATGTCCCTGATTCACCACAAATACGCGGTGGGTTTCACCCGCTTCAACGGTAAATACTGCCGCACGACCTGAAGGAGTATTAACAGTCGTGGTCATATCAATTACTTCCACAGCCACGCCAATTTGCGTCAAGGCGCTGTCAAGTGATGGGTGGCTGACACCAATGAAAGTATAGCTGTCATTGGGTACGGCCTGTGCGTAAGGCGAAACCGCCAAACGGGAGCTGAACAGAGTGACATCAGCTTTGTCGACTGCTTGTGCTGTTTGGGCTAGAGCAGCTAACCCAAACAGAAAAAGCAACATTATATTATTAAACTGTTTCATGAATCTTTCTCCTAGTTTTAATAGTCATTACATTTATGGAATTTTTAATCAAACACTACGGCGCCGCCGGACCCGGATGAGGAATACCGACATTGAAAGCGTTATCTGGTAATACACTGCAGTCACCGGTGCAAACACCGCTGGCCGCGCTTGAATCTTGCATATCACCAATAAATTCCATAGCAAAACCGGTTGTATTTTGCTCAATTACCACTGCACCCCAGAAAGATAACATCGTGGCATCGCGGAAACCGCCGCCATTTCGTACATTGTTATTTGCACAATCGGATGTATCAGTACAACGAGAAAACTTTCCGAAGTGGTTACCAGTTACGCTGGCTGTTGGTAACGAGGAAACCGGATCAACTCGAATATGTCCATGCTTAAAGTTGGTGGTCCCTAAAATGAAGTTTGCCGTCGGAATAGTGGTCGAGTTAATTGTAGAGTGACCCGTCCGTGTAATGAATATTCTTGACGTAGTTCCAGACTGAATGGTAAAGGTAGCAGCGGTCCCAAAGGCTGACTCGTCGTTCTGAATAGCATTGACCGTTATACCAATTTGGGAGGCCATACCAGACAAAGAGGTATGGGTAACCGCAATAAATGTATATGAACCGCTGTCAGACTGCCAGTAAGGAGAAACAACTCTGGAACTATTTTCAATAGCAAAAGCGTTTCCTGCCAAAAGGGCAAGAAAAGCCAATATTGCGACCAGATTTGCAACTCGCTTTATTAGCTTGGTTTTCATTTTACTTCTCTCCTGTTATATATATGATCCATATCGGAATATGATTCAAATTGAAATTGATATCTAGTTTGGTTCGATCTTGCCGTTTTTTCTTTGCGGGCACCTCCTCTGGTTTTAGGTTTTTAAGTAAACTTCTGAATTTTTAAAGTTAGGGCTCTGCCCTATCTTGTTGATATTATAGTACAAATTTCTTCTGGTTTTACTAATATAAGCCTATTGGTTCCGTTTTTCGGGGGCACACACCAGATAGAACCCCATCACTTAATTAGAGCGATACTTTACATAGCTAGTATCGGTCGCATGCGTAAAACTCTTTAGAATTATTTAACAAAAACTTGAATTAAAGGGTTTAATCAGAAATTTTCTTAGCAGATTGAGAATCATGACCTTATTTGCTACAATCCGGCACGCCCACCGCGCAAGTCAAAGGTTTTTTGCCATGAAAGCTGGTTTTTTCTTGGAAGATCAATGATATCATTGATTTAAAAGTTTTAAAAATTCATGCAATATTGTTCTTGGTGGTCATTTTTTCCCCGGGCTGCGAAAAAAGGCTTTTAGCGAGTTCCTGGGGAGAAGCCGTCAGTTATTTTAATTAAGATTTATTTTTTATAAGGGATATCTCGAAAAATTAGACGGTTTAACTGGTTATTTATCATTATGATAGAAAATTTTGGCTCCTATTTAAAGCATGAACGTGAATTACGAGGAGTTGCTCTGGAAGCAATTTCCGGAACTACTAGAATTCATATTAGATTTTTGCGAGCTTTGGAAGATAATAAATTTGAAGAATTACCCGGCGAAGTTTTTATAAAGGGTTACATAAAATCCTATGCCAATACCATTGGATCTGACCCTGAAGAAACGTTGAATGTTTACGAAGAGTTCGTTGGAAACAAAGTCCCGAAAAAAAACCCCGATTTGGCAGTTCAATCCAATATTTCGGCTATTAAATTTTTGGGATATGCTCTAATAGCATTATTACTATTAACGTTGGTTTTTAGCGCTAAGTTTTTATTATTCAGCCCGGAAAAATCACGTGAAAAAGAAACGTCTCAACAAATTAAGAATGATTTAGAAAAAAAACAATTATTAAAGGAAAGCCCTTTTTCTGCAGCAAAGTCTGTTACTAAGCAATCGATTGATTTAGTTGAAGAACAGGACACTCCAAAATCAAAAGCCGGGGTTCAAAAGCAAGAAAGTATTTTGTCCCCTAACAAGGAGAATAACTTAGGGGATTTAGAGAAGCCTTTGAAGTTGACCATTAAGGTAAAAATTGACTCATGGTTCAATATGACCATTGATAATTTGAGAGAAGAAGATTTTATTCTTCCAGCAGGTGAGGAAAAGAGTTTTTTCGGGAATAAAACCTTTCGTTTAACTATTGGTAATAATAAGGGTATGGAAGTGATTTTAAATGGAAAACATTTGGTAATTCCAAAAGGTGAGCAAAACATAGTAAAAGATTTTATTATCACTGCTAAATTAATTGATTGACTTTTGGCTTGGTAATCGTTAATGCCATTATTTAATAGGAGCGAAAGCGTCTTAAATATGGGGTACCCTTAGTGATCAACCTCTATTTGCTGTTGTTTTTGCTTGATCTAAAACCTCTTGATCAAGAATCTTTAAATAAGCGAACTTAAAATGTCAGAAACTGGGGGACCGATTAAAATTACAGATACCTCTGAAATTGCAGTTTGCACTTGTATGCAATCTAATCATTGGCCTTTTTGTGATGCCTCTCACCATACAATGGGCGGAGAACCCGAGATATTGCAGCTTGATAAAACAAAAACCTACTATCTTTGTGGTTGCTATAGAACAAAAAAACGCCCTTTCTGTGATGGTTCTCATGAAAAGATAAAAAACTCTGATTAAAGCAACAAAAAACCAACCTTCTTGATCCCCAAAGATATTTTTAGAACCGTGATTCGCTTACGAGAAAACTCATTGAAACACCTTGTTCCGATTTTTCTTTTGGTTTTGGTATTAGGGAACACCATTCTTGGATGTGCTACAGTGATTAAAAATGATCCTAAAGAGAATATGGTGTTTATCCCGGAAGGTTCTTTCACCATGGGGTTTAAAATCGATAATGATTTTGAATGGGGAGACATGGATGAAGAGCCAGTGCATTCGGTCACCGTTTCAGCCTATTGGATAGATAAATATGAAGTGACTAGTTCTGATTTTGCGACCTTCCTAAATGAAAATATAAAACAAGCTTATCGCTTTATTGAAATTACTCCTGCGGTTACGGTTAAACTTAAAAACAATGTTTACCAACCAAGAAAAGGCCTAGAAAACTACCCTGTCAATCGCGTGTCTTGGTTTGGTGCTGATGCTTACTGTAAATGGATTGGAAAGAGATTACCAACTGAAGCAGAATGGGAAAAGGCGGCAAGAGGGAACGATCAAAGGATATTTCCTTGGGGAAACAGTTTTCCTGATAATACTCGAGTTACCTTTAGAAGAAAATTTAGTGAAAGAAAATTTAAAGTTATGGAACCTGTAGACGGAATGAAAAGAGGTGTTTCTCCTTATAAGGTTCATCATATGGCGGGTAATGTATGGGAATGGGTTTCTGACTGGTTTGATGCGTCGGCTTATAGCGATAAGAATAGAATAGATCCACAAGGGCCAGACTCCGGGATAAGTAAAGTTTTGCGAGGAGGGAATTGGTATTATAAAGCCTACTATATGAGAACAACCTACAGGTTTAATGAAAAACCGCAAACCTTCAAAATCTGGCAAGGTTTCCGCTGTGCGCTAGATTAGGGTTTTTGTGAATTGCTTCCCCTGTTAAATTTATTTCCGGCGAAATTTTCGTTTGAGAGCTTTTTTTAGGATCCAAGGAATATTTACTTTTGTTTTGCAAAACTTATAAATTGCTTCATTCAATGTTAATAAGGAGCAATGGTCGCTTAATATTCCTGCTTCGCTGCAATTAGAAACGACAACAGGGTTATCACGTTTCCAAGTCGTGAACGCCCAACTGAACCACTGTTTGGAAACAGACATGGATTTTAGAGTACGAATTGGCAGGTCATTTATATCTGTTTCCAAGACAATGCTATCTTTTTGTGTTTCAACCATGGACTTTAACCCTTTACCAGCCGCATCGCTTCCATGGCTGTGCGAATTTTTTTTTGGATAGGATAAATCTTGTCCGGCAAAAAGAATTGGGTTGCATCCTGCCTGAAATGCAAGATCGTAGGTAACAGATAATACAGTACCACCAGGGGTTAAAACACCCACATGGGGAACTGTCTTTTGTATTTCTACAAGTGTTGGAATGTCTGGTGCGAATTTATTAAAAAATAACATATTTCCCCCTTGCCACAACTCTAGGATATTAGGGTGAACGATTGTGGGAACTACAAGGGTGATTCCACTTTGAGGTACATTGCTAAGAAAACGAGCGATATCTTCTTGAGGGTCTAAAACCACTACAAAATTAGGAACAATATCGTGGGACAATAGGGGCTTAAGTGCCGCATCGCAACAAAGTATGACTGCTTTTTCGCAGGCCTTTTTCAGATATTTTATGTTTTTGTCCAGAGAAGGGCCCGCACCAACAACTATAGAGGGGATATCACGAAATTTATTTTTGAGCCCAATTATTCCAGGGTTACTTTCAATGGCATTGCGGTTACTCAAAAAATTTCGCTGCCAGATCTGATTAAAACGAAGGAGGGTTGCTGATTTTACTTCGCGGATTTGTTCATCGCGGTTCATGGATTTAATGTAACAAAGTCGCCTTTCAGTAACAAGCGAACAAAAAAACCCGGGCCGAAGCCCGAGTTATGAGGAGATTAAATAGCCAATATTTATCGGACCAGATTTACAGCTTCGGTAAGGAGATCGTCCGTGGTGGTAATCATTCTGGCGCTGGCCTGAAAGGCCTGCTGAGTTTGAATTAATGCCACAAACTGCTCTGCCAAATCCACATTGGAAAGCTCCAGCGATTGCCCTATGATGGAACCGAATCCGCCTGCTTTTGCGGTTCCAATAACTGCTTGTCCCGATGTAGCGGATTCAGCAAACAGATTTGATCCTTGTCGGGTCAATCCTGTGGGAGCTAAAAAGTCGGCCATAGCAACCTGATAAAGGGAGCTTGTTTGCCCATTACTGAAAAGCCCTTTGATTACACCTGTGCTATCAACCACAAGGCTCACCAGAGAACCCGTACTATAGCCATTCTGAGTCACCGAATTATTATTAGAAGCCGCGGCAAATCCAGTTAATTTACCAGATGATGCTCCGGCAGCAGTAGCAACATCCCAGGTGAGGGTTTGGGTGTCCGCTGAAGGAGTTGCAGCCGAATAATTTACTACAATTGTTTGATCTGCAAGCGTACTACCGGTACCAATTTGTGTTAGCTGACCGTTGGTGCCGAAAGTAACTGATCCTGATGCGCCTGAAGTAATAGATCCTTCAGAAGAAGTTATTGCATAAGTCCATTTGTTGGCTGTCGCACTTTTCGTGAATTGAACATTGAGAAGAACTTGATCACCTATAGAATTATAAATAGTGATAGGTGAATTAAAAGTTGAGGTTGCAGAGGCCGCAGAATTTAAGTTTGCGCCCAATTCAAAAGTACTGGTTGCTTGAGGCAAGGATTGTACCCCAGCCAAATCAATATTTTCTGTGGTGTTGGAAGCAACCCCATTAGTAATCTTGTTTCCCTGAAGAACTTCACCGGTGATGGCTTGAACTGTACCATTATCGTTCATTCTGAATTGACCCGCGCGGGTATAAAAATTTCCCGTTCCGTTATTGACAATAAAAAAACCAGCGCCGTCAATAGCAAGATCCAGGGCATTGGACGAGGCTTCGAATGATCCCTGCTCTAACGACCGAAGAGTTCCTGAAAGTTGCGAACCTCGACCTAGCTGACTAGTCGTAGAGCCGTTGCTTAAAACAGAACTGAAAATATCACTGAACACCGCTTTGCTTCCTTTAAATCCTACTGTATTAACATTTGAAATATTATCGCCAATAACTCCCATTGCCTCGGAATTACTAGCCAGGCCCGTGACACCTGTGAATAATGAACTAACTAAAGACATATTAAATCTCCTCTTTCTATTTTTCTTATTTTAAAGACTTACTTTGGAAATTTGACTTACATTAATTTTTTGTCCATTAACAATTGCGAAAGCATCCGTTTCCTCAAAAATAATATCGGTGACAGAGCCTGCTGCAAAAGTTTGCGTTTCAATAAAATTGCCATTCGCATCTTTAGCTAAAATATCAAAGCTATAAGTGCCGGCGGGAAGATGTGCTCCCTTGGCATCCTTGCCGCTCCATACAAATTCTTTAATTCCAGAACCAGACGCACCAATTTTAAGGGATGCGACATTTGCTCCTGTAGTATCATAAACATTTACGGTTACATCCTTAGAGTCTTGTGCTAATGAGAATTTCAAGGTTTCTGTTTCACCTTCGCCCAACTCAAAACTATTACCTGGCGCGTCCACAGTTTTTCCTATCAAGTTGATCATGGAAGAATTACTCATAGCTAGGTCGAAAGCTTGACCAGCCTTTAAATTATCGTTGACGTTGGTTAATTGTTCCAGACTACTGAATTGGGCAAGTTGTGCTGCGAATTCTTGTCCTTCTTGCGGGGACAGCGGGTCCTGATGTTCAAGTTGCGCTACTAAAAGCTTAAGAAAGTCGTTTTTTCCAAGATTGGCGCCACTGGTTAAAGTAGTTCCTTCAGGATTTTTATTTGGAGTTGGGGATATTGCTGCAATCATATTTTTCTATTCCTCAAATTAATTGATTTCAATTTTCTTTAAGCCAATACGCTGATGGACTGGTTTTCATCAAAAACAAACGGAACACGACCTTCTTCAAACGCATCCTCATTACCAGAGGTAGCAGTTTGTGGTCTATTTAAATGATTTGTTGTATCCTTTTCACCCAATTGTTTACCATTTTGATTTGAGTTTCCAGATTCTCCACCGACGGTTACTGAAAAGCTGTCCACTTTAAGTCCCTGATCGTTCATTGCATCCCGCAGTTGATTGAAGTTACTTTCAATCGTTTGTTTAACCGCATGATTTTCGGCAATAATCACCGTGCGAACTGATTCCCCCACCGTCGTTATATTTAAACGTACTGTGCCCAAGGAAGGAGGATCGAGCTTGACATGAACTTCGTTTTGAACTCCCGAAGTACGTACGTTTAATTTATTAATAATTTGATTAATAATTTTGGTTTCAGAAGTGCCTCGGGCAACTAGTTTTTCGGGTAAAGCCGATTTATTAGCCTCGGTTGCTTTAATTGCATTTTCTGCTACGGAGTTAGAAACTTGTGTTTGTAAGTCTGGTGCAGATTTAGCGGATTCAAGCCCTTTAAAATTTCCAGTATCCTTTCCACCTTCAGTTTGAACCAATTTTGCCTGAGCGTTGTTATTTTGCAAAATTTGATTAAAATTATTAGAGGTTTTTGTAACTTGATTTCCTTTTAAATCAGGGGGTGTGTTGTGTGTTCTTCCATCTTGGATCGCAGCTTCGGGAAGTTTGTCAAGGGAAGCGGCGCGATCACTTTTTTCTGTCTTTTGAGAAATATCTTTAGCTTGAATATAAACTGCTGGCTCATTTCCCTTTTCACGCTGCCCCGCGTTTTTAAATAACCCGGATTGCTCTGCCTGTTTGGTTATTTCTTTTTTAGCGGGCTCAATTTGTTGTGGCTGGATATCTGTTTTTAATTCTGAAGTTTTATCCGATTCCTTTTGCGCAGCGACGGAACTATTGTTTGTTTTCGCGGTCTTGAGCTGATCTATTAAATTTTTTGCCTGCTTATCTGTCAAGCCCGCTTTATTAAGAATATGTATGGCTTCGCCTTCATGTTTTTGAAGCTGAGCCAAGAGCTCACTTTTGGATGGAGAATCTATATTTTTTTCCACTGTTTGTACTGCTATGGAATTATTGTTTGTTATCCTGGTCTTGAGCTGATCTATTAAATTTTTTGCCTGCTTATCTGTCAAGCCCGCTTTA
>CAZMXD010000053.1:0-10889 GCA_964570185.1 uncultured Nitrospina sp.
AATAAGGACAATTGAAAAATTGTTCATGTTGATCCAAGCTTGTTTTCCTCTTAAACTAGGAACCCGTTTTTATGCCTCACGATTTAAATATTGTTTTAGTTGAACCAGAAATTCCAATGAATACGGGTACTATTGGCAGACTTTGCCTGGCCACAGACGCTACCCTGCATTTGGTGGAACCTTTTGGCTTCGAAATAAATGATTCGAAGCTAAAACGCGCGGGACTGGATTATTGGCAGTTTGTAAAAGTGAAAATTTACCCCGACTTAAATAAATTTTTTGAGAAAATACTCCCTGACACTCCTAAAGTTTTTTTTTCTACTAAAGGAAAGCGTGATTTATTTGACCACTCCTTTCAAAAAAACTCATATTTATTTTTTGGAAGCGAAACGAGGGGCCTGCCCAAAAGCCTGATCCAAGCTAACGAAGCACTTACCTATAAAATTCCACAATACGATGATCGGGTTCGCTCTATAAATATTGCGAATGCAGTAGGCATTGCAATGTATGAAGCCATTCGCCAGTTAGGTTATAAATAAATTTAAAAAATTTATGTTCTATTACTCCGTTTTTATATCTTCAGGTTTGAATCCAAATTTTTTATAGAATTCTTTTAGTAATTTTCGAGATTCCATTTTGTTTACAGAATCATTCTTTTCCCCAAAAAGATTACCAGCTTTTAGGATATGCAGAATCGCTTTTTCACCTTGATTCAAACTTTCGTACAAAATTCCTAGGTTAAAATGGGCTTCAGCTGAGTTGGGATTAATTTTTATAGTTTTTTCAAACTCATGCAAGGCTTTTTTAAGATTCCCTGCCTTATTATAGGCTGCCCCAAGATTAAAATGGGTGGCAGGATCATCAGGTGCCATGCTCAATTCTGCTTTTCTTTGTTTAATCTCTTTACTTTCAAAAAAAAACATATTTTACAAGCCTGAATCGCCCAACTCATCCTCTTCAAATAATTCCATAAGGGTTTCTCTGGAATCACTTTGGAATTGTTGCTGTTCGGTTCTGTCAATATAGTTATTGACCTGCTTTAAATGATCCTTTGAAATATTACATAAAACCAATTTCCCCATGACTGTTTCTTTACCAAAATATTCTAAAAGTCGTCCAATGGAATGGTGTAAAAAGGGAGTTAGAATCAACTCAACTCCTTCAAAATCAACTTTTACCGAACTTCCTTTTTTAATCTCAGGATAAACTTGCTTGAAAAACACCTGCCCATCATCTATGGAAGCACATTGAGTACTAATAAAACTGGCCAACTTTATATTCATTATTTTATTATTTCATGAGTTTAAAATTTTCTTTATTATAATACCCTGCCAAACACCAATAACTTCTAATTTATTTAATTTTTAGATTTTTTTCTCGATTTTCTTAAAAGTTTAGGGTGTTTACATAAAAATCCCGCTCACTTTTACCAATAAGTTGCTATAATCATGAGACATAATTAATCCAAGCCCATAATGCCAAATTGCTTGAAAAATTCATGGTCAATATTCACCATCTTCCTTTTTTTATGAGTTCTTGCTTGTTCTACAACCTCAAACGTATTCTTATTAAGTTTTGAAGCAAGAATCCCTACCGTTTACTTATTCTAATTCCCATTCGACAAAGGCTATCCTTGTTGGAGTCGGCCTCAAAGGCAATTCTCACCCTATTTCGTTGAACGAACTAACGGGTCTTGCTGTAACTGCTGAATACGAACCCATTGCAGAACTAACCCAGAGGTTGACTGAAATAAATCCCAAAACTTTTCTTGGAAGTGGAAAGGTAGAAGAACTTAAGCACGCAGTTTCACATCATATGCCTCAAGTAGTAGTCTTCGATGAAGAATTGTCCCCTCGACAAAATCGCGAATTGGAGAAAATATTAAAATGTCGGGTTATTGACCGCCCCTGGTTGATTCTTGAAATATTTAGTGATCATGCCCGCACACGGGAGGCAAAAACCCAAGTTGAACTAGCTCGCTTAAAATACGCACTTCCGCGGCTAACTAAAATGTGGGGTCACCTATCTCGACAAAGAGGCGGTATAGGAATGAAAGACGTAGGTGAAACCCAAATTCAACTCGATCAAAGAATAATCCGAAACCAAATTCATAAACTCGAAAAAAAACTTAAACAAATTGATCGAGAAAAAAAGACGCAAAGAAAAAGTCGACAAGGAATTTTTAAAGTCGCTTTGGTGGGTTATACCAATGTTGGGAAATCCAGTTTAATGAACAAACTAACTGGAGCAGACACATTGGTAGAAAATAAGTTATTTGCAACTCTTGATTCTACTGTTAGAAAAATAAAAAAGAACTTCCCATATCCCGTTTTAATTTCAGACACGGTTGGTCTTATAAAAAAATTACCCCATGATTTAGTCGCATCCTTTAAAAGCACATTGGATGAAGTGCGAAATGCAGATTTGTTGATCCATGTTGTAGATATCAGTCATCATGAATACAAAAATCAAATGCAAATTACCAATAACCTTTTAATAGAGATGGAAATGGACGAAATAGATGTAATTCTTGTATTTAATAAAACTGATTCGATAGAGGATATCGAAGAATTAGATAATGCGCTTGAAAAGTGCCCTTCATCCATTGGTATTTCTTGTAAAAAAAATGAAGGTATTGATACGCTAAGAAAGCAAATTGTCAATTATTATGAGAAGAAATTATCGCCTCATCAATTAAGCATTCAACACTCCCAGGCTGGCTTGATATCTAAAATTAGAAAATTTGCTTTAATCGTCAATGAGGATTATGAAGAAGACCGTATCTGCCTAAGCCTCAGACTGCCCCCTGGTGGAAAAACAAAATTGGAAAATCTATTTTCTTAGAGCTAATATTATAGCTTGATCAGATTAGCGAGTTTTGCTACAAGCTTCTTTTTACCGTGCGGACCTTTAAAAAAAATCTCTAACTTCAATTCTTCCTCTTCTCCGGACCTATTTATCACAATTCCAGTCCCAAATTTAGGGTGTAAAACTTTGGTTCCAATTGAAAATTCCACAGCAGATTCTGTTTTCACTAAAAAAGATGTATTGGAATTATCCGAAAACTGCAGTGAGGTACCGGTTTGATGGTTCTGAATACCTGATTCTCTTGCAATTACCTCATCGGGAATAGAATGCAAGAATTCCGAGGGAAGATAATTGAAGGTGTTTCCGTAAACTCTTCGACGTCGTGCATGAGAAACGAATAATCTTTTTTTAGCTCGAGTAAACCCAACATAGCAAAGTCTTCGTTCCTCTTCATATTCAGCAGGGTTTGACATGGAACTAGCATGCGGTAAAAGCCCGTTTTCCATACCCACCAAAAATACTGCCGAAAATTCCAGCCCTTTACAAGAATGTAAAGTCATAAGTGGAAGAACTCCCCGCTCATCGTCGAGATTATCAAGGTCAGCAACCAAAGCAGTAGAATCCAAAAACTCACGCAACGAACCATTTTCATTTTCTACTAGCTGCTCGACCGCTGAGTAAAGCTCATTCAAATTTTCCATTCTTCCTTTACTCTCTCGCGTATCCTCTTTTTGTAACATGTTCGCATATCCCGACTTTTCGATCACCTCTGTTAGTAGTTCCAAAGGGTTGGATTGTCGAAAAACTATATCCAAATGGTCTAGCATGCCAGTAAACTTTGAAATTTTTCCAGATGCGGCAGATGTGACAAATTTTTCCTGTCCAGCCCTCCGCAAACCTTCTAGCAATGAAATTCCTTTCTCTTTACAATAAACCTCCACTTTTTCTAAAGATGTTTTACCAATTCCTCTTGCTGGAACATTGACAATCCGTTTTAATGATATCGAATCATCGGGGTTTAAAAGGACCCGCATATAGGCCAGCACATCTTTTATCTCTTTTCTTTCATAAAAACGGAGTCCCCCAATAACCTGATAAGGTATTTCAGCCCTTCGGAGAACATCCTCCACAACTCGTGATTGAGCGTTAGTACGATATAAAATTGCCATTTCATTAAAAGAATATCCTGCTTCCTTACTCAGATTTATAATGCGGTCACAAACAAATTCTGCCTCGCGTGTTTCATCTTCTGCCTTAAAACAGATTACGGGATTTCCTTTTTCATTCTTTGTCCATAATGTTTTGTCATTACGATTATGATTTTCCTTAACCACACTGCTTGCCGCATCCAGAATATTTTGAGTGGATCTGTAATTTTCTTCTAACTTGATTACTGTAGTACCAGGATAATCTTTTTCGAATTTCAGAATATTTTCTATATTTGCACCTCTCCATCTATAAATACTTTGATCATCATCTCCAACCACGCAGATATTATTAGTATCTCTTGAAAGCAATCGAACTAACTCATATTGAACTGCGTTAGTATCTTGAAACTCGTCAACCAAAATATGTTGAAATTTTTTATCGTAATAATCACGTAAAACAGGAACCTCTTGAAATAATTTAGCGGTGAAGGACAACAAGTCATCAAAATCCAATGCATTATTAGACTTCAAAGCAGCCTGATAAGGGAGATAAAGTTCGGCCGCTTTCATCTGGTTTCCATATGTCATGGTATTCAGATCCAATTGTTCTGGAAGAACAAAATCGTTCTTGAATCCACTAATATGGTTCAAAATAGATTTAGGTGGAAACGCATCGGTGCTGACTTGGGCTGTCCTCATACACTGTTTAACTAAAATCAGTTGGTCCTGAGAGTCAAAAACTGCAAAGTCATTCGAAAAACCCAACTCCGATATATGCTTTCTTAACATTCTCAAACAAAATGAATGGAAGGTGCTTACCCACGGAAAAACTTCACTATTATCTAGCATACGCCTAATACGTTCTTTCATTTCGCCCGCTGCCTTATTAGTAAAGGTAATGGCCAAAACGCTTTCAGGATTGACATTGTGCTCACGAATAAGATGAGCAATACGATAAGTTATTACGCGTGTTTTGCCAGATCCAGCGCCAGCTACAACCATAACAGGCCCCTCCCCATGACATACGGCTTGGTACTGTTGCAAATTTAACGATTCTAGGTTCATAAAATTTTCAGGAAGGAAAGGAATTATAATTCCTTAAATTAATGCTTCCCAAGTTATTGAAGCCAGCGCCTCAATATATGTAGAAGAATAATTTAAAGATTCTGTTCGATAAAGTTTTAACTTTTTAGCTTCTGCATATTGTTTAAATTCTATATCTATATCAAAAAGAATTTCTACATGATCGCAAACAAAACCAACTGGAACTATTAATACGGTCTTCGAACCTATCCTGGAGATCTTATCCAATACCGACTCAACTGTCGGTCCCAGCCAAGGAACGGGTATCATGCCCTGGCTTTGGTAGGCCTGATACCAATTATCCGGCTTTATATTTTTAACCAAAAGCTCTACGGTTTTATTAAATTCCTTGCTGTATGGATCACCAAGTTTAATAGACTCTGCGGGAATGCTATGGGCTGTAAAAATCGTGTAGATGGATTTTGGTTTTTCTGGTTCCAGTTTTTTGAGAGCTTCTCGATACTTCTCTGCGAACACATCGATCAATAAAGGGTGATTGGCCCAACTGGCAATATAATGAACATTAATATTTTCACCCCCACAATTTTTTAACGCCTCCTTAAAAGCTTCAAAATAAAGCTTGGTACTCCATGTGCTGAATTGAGGGGCAAGGCAAATAGCAATTACCTTTTTTACCCCGTCTTCTTTCATTCGCTTTACTTCATCGCTAATATAAGGATTCCAGTGACGCATCCCCACATAAACTTTGAATTGAGGTCTTTCCTGATTTAGGAAATTTTCTAATCGGTGTGCAAGCTCTGCGGTAATTTCTCTTAAAGGCGACTTTCCACCAATCCGCTCATATCGATCACGGATGATCTGAATGGTTTCAGAGGTAGATTCTTTACCACCGCGAATTTGTTTTAAGTAATCTGGTATATCATCTGTCGATTCCGGTGCCCCATGAGCCATTAGGAATATACCTGTTAGAGGTATAGATTTACTCATATTTAAATTCGTGTACCATTTCAGCTACCGCTTTTACATGATCTACAGGAGTATGTTGTAAAATACCATGTCCCAAATTAAAAATATGCCCGTTAGGCCCTGCACGACGAAGAATATCATGAACCCTTTCTCGAATTACAGGAAGAGGTGCAAAAAGAGTTGCAGGATCTAGGTTTCCTTGAACTGGTTGATCAGGTCCGAGAATTTTGCGTGCTTCGTCAATTTCTATACGCCAGTCAAAACTAACCACATCACCTCCCACCTGTTGAACCAGATTTAAAATAGTAGATGTACCCGTACTAAAATTAATCAATGGCACCCCAAAATCTTTTAATCTATTAAAAACTCTTTTCAAATGCGGCATAATATATTTTTGATAATCATAAGGGGTTAGGCACCCCACCCAGCTATCAAATATTTGAATCGCTTGTACTCCCGCATCTACCTGCATTTTTAGATAATTCACCAACATGTTACAAACCTTATCCATCAAAATATTCCAGACATCGGTAGCATCATACATCATCAGTTTTGTAGTGGTAAAATCACGCGACTTCCCACCTTCAATCATATAACTACATAGAGTAAAAGGCGCACCCGCAAATCCAATAAGAGGGATTTTCCCGTCGATTTCTTGACGGACAAGTTTAATCGCATCTCCTACAAATCCAAGTTGTTCTTCTGCGTTTACCTGTAAAAGATTTTCAACAGCTTTTTTATCTCTTACTGGTCTGGGGATTACAGGACCATCGCCAGCACTAAACTCTAAACCGGTACCCATCGGCTCGAGAGGTAGCAGGATATCAGCAAAAATAATAGCCGCATCAACATCCAAGACATTCAGCGGTTGCATAGTCACTTCACACGCCAGTTCAGGTGTTTTACACATTTCAAGAAAGGTATGTTTTTCTTTAAGATCCCTGTAAACTTTCATGTACCGGCCAGCCTGACGCATAAACCAAACAGGTGTTTTGTCTACCGGCTCCCCCCGGCAGGCTTTTAAAAATCGAAAATCTTTTGAATTATTCATAGACCTCTAAAATGGAATAGGGATAAAATTGTATTGATTATAGGCTGGGACCTCAACATGTTCAATGTTTGTTTGAAGGCATTTTTAGATTTAAAGTCTCCTCAGAATTTTCAAGAAACTGGTCTTGCATCGCTTTCATTTCCCTTAAAACTATCAACTCCTTCTCTTTCGCAAGTATTTCATTCAAAATGGATATGCATTTAGAACCCATAAGTTCCCCCAAAGCCCAGACAATATGAGCACGAATAAGTGGTTCCTTATCCTGCAAGGCTTTTATTAAAACGGGTATGGCCTTTGGGTTATTAGAGTTTCCTATAGCTACCGCAACGTTTCTCAATAGTCCGCGACGTTTGATTCTTTTGATGGGGCTACCTTTAAACCTTTTACGAAACTCCTCTTCATTTAATTGAATAAGATCGATTAGCAAAAAATTACTGTCTCCAGATTTAAAAGCAATCTCCTCTGTTTTAACTGCATAAGAATTCCATGGACAAACAATTTGACAATCGTCACATCCATATATCCTATTTCCTATGGCTTTTCGAAACTCTTTAGGAATAACCCCTTTTAGCTCAATGGTAAGATACGAAATGCATTTTTTTGAATCCAAAACATAAGGTGAAACGATAGCATCGGTAGGACAAATATCAATACAGCTTCGGCAAGAACCACAATGGTTTTCTGCCACCTTCGATTGAGGCAGCTCAACATCAACTAAAATTTCAGAAAGAAAATACCAAGAGCCAATATCCTGACTGAGCAAATTTGTATGCTTCCCCACCCAACCTAACCCTGCCTGTTCGGCCAATGGTTTTTCAAGAATCGGGCCTGTATCAACATAAATTTTAGTTCGACATCCTGTCAACTCATTTTGAATCGTTTTTTCAAGTGCTTTTAATCGGGGAGTAATAATATCATGGTAATCCTTATTCAATGCATAAAGGGAAATATCTCCTTTATCTGGGAAGTTAAGAAAATCCATATTTTTTTCTTCCGTAAAATAGTTTGTTCTTAGACAAATAATACTTTTTACATTTTCTAAGACTAAGTTTAGATCACGGCGTTTATCTTCGCCTTTCGCCATATACTTCATTTGCCCCGCATACCCCAAATCCAACCATTGACTAAAATTTTCACCTGCTTTTTCTACCTGAGGACTGGCAATTCCAAATCCATCAAAACCCAGCCCATAAGCTTTTGTTTTAATATTTTTTAGTTTTTCAGTTTTTTCTAAATCGAACATTATTTGATATGTTGAAGGTATCTCGTTATTTTGATATTCTCAGCAGAATTTTATAGCTAATAAACTAAAATCTCAAAAGGTAAAGAATAATTGAATAAAACGGGTTACATTTCAGATCCTTTTTATTTGAAACATAAGAACGAACCTCACCCTGAAAATCCAGGGCGTTTAAATGCCATTCAAAAAAACATTGAATCCTCAAAATTTTACAATAACCTTACTTTAATTCAACCCCGCAAAGCCACAATAGAAGACATTGCCAAAGTTCACGGCACTGGTTACATCCAAAGCGTTGAAGATAGTTGTCGAAACGGAGTTCGCAATCTGGATGCGGACACCGTAATTTCTATAGATTCTTATCAAGCAGCTTTGTTAAGTGCGGGGGCTGGCTTGGAGGCCGTAGATAAAATTCTAGAAGGTACGGTGGACAACGCCTTTTGTGCGGTACGCCCACCAGGACACCACGCAGAACAAAATAAAGCAATGGGATTTTGCCTTTTTAATAATGTTGGTGTAATAGCACGCTATGCCCAAGATGTGAAAAAACTTGAAAAAGTTTTTATTTTTGATTGGGATGTCCACCACGGAAATGGAACACAACATTCTTTTTATAAAGATTCCTCTGTCTATTACAGCAGTATCCATCAATATCCATTTTATCCTGGAACAGGAGGGGTTGATGAAACTGGAACGGGAAATGGTCTAGGATCGAACCTAAATTTGCCAATGCGAGCATATTCGTGTGATTCTGATTACATCAATGCCATTGAGCACAAACTGATTCCGGTTATTCAAAAATTCAACCCAGATCTGATCATCATTTCCGCAGGATTCGATGCTCATGAGAACGACCCTCTTGCGCAAATTAAATTAAGTACAGAGTGCTACGGGAAAATGACAATGAAATTGATGGAAATAGCTAATAATGTTTGTGATGGGAGAATACTTTCGATGCTTGAAGGAGGATATGATTATTCTGCTCTGGCGGATTCAGTTCAATTGCATGTAGAAACCTTATTGAACTCTCAAGGTCAATAAACTGAAAATAACTAAGCTTTCAAATCCCGCTAAATTGAAAAACAAAAAAGCTATAACTATGGCATTATTGCCAAAAACTATATTCTATAAATTCATCAAACTGGCATCGTTTTAAATTAAAAATAAATTTCCGATAAAATGTTCTTTTAGATATTATAAGTATGCTTTTATGAAATATCTTTCAACTAAATAATAGGGAAATACATGCGCCAACCACCAGACCCAGATCACAAAGCAAATATAATTTTAGAATTTTGGGATTTTCTAAAAACAAGAAAGAAGTGGTGGTTGAGCCCAATTATTTTAATTATGTTGTTAATGGGTTTTTTAATAGTTTTAACACAGGGAAGCGCAGTTGCGCCTTTCATTTACACACTTTTTTGATTTCAGATCTTGCTAAAACTTTCTATTGTCATTCCTATCTATAATGAGCAAAAAACTTTAGAGACTTTGGTATCTAAGGTCAATGCAGTTGATTATGATAAAGAAATTATTTTGATTGACGACTTTTCAACTGATGGTACACGCAAAATTCTGAAAAGTTACGAAAATAGAGAAAATTTTAAAGTTCTTTACCATAATCGCAATCAAGGAAAAGGCGCGGCCCTACGAACCGGGTTCTCCAATGTAGACGGTGATATCATTATCATTCAAGATGCCGATCTGGAATACAGTCCTTCGGATTATGGAATACTACTAGAGCCAATTTTGGACGGACGCGCCGATGTAGTTTATGGATCTAGATTCTTAGGGGGCTCTCATCGGGTTTTATTTTTCTGGCATTCCGTTGGGAATATGGTTTTAACAACTTTTTCCAATATGCTAACTAATGTTAACCTTACAGACATGGAAACTGGTTACAAAGTTTTCACCAAGGAAGTTAACGAAAGGCTGACGTTTAGGTGTGATCGTTTCGGATTCGAACCAGAGTTTACCGCCAAGGTCGCCAAAAATAATTTTAGGATCTACGAAGTTCCAATTTCTTATAATGGGCGAGATTATTCAGAAGGTAAAAAAATAACATGGAAAGATGGAGTTGCCGCTATTTGGTATATATTTAAATTTCGATTCATTAACTGAGCACTTCAAACTTAGCTTAGTTTCTCGCCGCAATGGCTACAAATCTCATCCTGATAATTCACTTCAGTTTCACAACTTGAACAAATCTGAATTTCTTCTAATTCTGCAAGAACTTTTCTGGCACGCTCTACATCTTGTTTTTTAGACCAGAGCCGAACTTTCATTAAATCTGCAACTGGAGCAATCCCAGCATGAAAAGACACATTTTCCAACTGGCAAGGAATGTTTTCGTTCTCAAGAAAACCTTTAATGATATGAGCATTGACTTCGTTTAGAATCGTACACACGATAGCTAATTCTAGTAATTCCGCTTCCTTTAATGAAACAACAAGTTCCACATTGCAATACTGACAAGTAGTCATAATATCAGAATATTTTTCTTCACATTCAGGACAAATCAAAATGTGTAAACCTTTAGTTAAAAGAAAACCTAAACTCTTTTTAAAAGCCGATGTATTGCTTCGTATACATTATTAATTGTGATATCTTCTAGGCAATAAGGTTTATTATT
>CAZMXD010000054.1:0-10837 GCA_964570185.1 uncultured Nitrospina sp.
TTCAGGAACACTTACATGAATCCTTGGCGAATGCGCGTGACTCCATAGAGCGCATTCAGGAAAACATTGCGCCGAAGGTTGAAAAAGCTATCCACGCTAAAATGGAAGAAATTGACAGGAAAATGAGGCGATTAAATGAAGATAGCTTGGAATCGGTTCGTGAGGAACTCCAAAAAGCAACACCGGAAATATCTCAAATAATCTTAGAAGATCTTGATCAGGTGATAGCCGAAAATATCCGTTTTGTAAAAATGGAAATACTTGCCGAGGTCAAAAAAGATCTGCAAAAAACCATCCAAAGTGACTTAACTCCTTTGCAAGAAAAAATCGATCAAGGGTTGAATGATGCAAAAATTCGTTTCTTGATTTCGATGGGATTGGCTACTCTCGCTTTGCTGGGAATGTTATTTCTGATTTTTCGATGACGCTCGCTACAATTAAACTTTTAAGTCAATTTTTGTTTCCTGCATAATATGCAGGCATATCGCTAGAATTCATTGAACGAATTAAAGCTTCCCTGAATTAAAATCAATTGTGTTGACTCGCGAAGCTTCTTCGTTAGGTTATCAGCCAGAAGAGGAAAAAAAATAAAAAA
Source organism: uncultured Nitrospina sp. (assembly GCA_964570185.1). GTDB lineage: Bacteria > Nitrospinota > Nitrospinia > Nitrospinales > VA-1 > UBA8687. The sequence continues at coordinate 596 of CAZMXD010000054.1, forward strand.
CCGGAAAGGATGACCTGCCATACAAAATTAAATTCGGGTCCCGTAAATAAAATGAGTATTGAGGCGGCACAGAGTATTATAAATGCAATTATAAGCCGTGTTCTTTGTTTTAAAATTGGTTCAGGTTCTTGATCCATATATTTTTTGACGAGAAGTAATATTGTTTAATAAATAAAAAACTTTTTAATTTCTTCCAAGGTGAGAATTTCTTGGGCTTCCAGCAATACATCTGAGTAATCCAATTCCGAATTTGACAGATCTTCCTCGTATGTGCTTAGCTTGGGTGAGGATTCGAAATATTGTTTTATTTCATCTTTAGAAAAACTATTTTGAATGGCGACTGCGAATGCCTTTAAGAATAGTTCAAAATGTTTCACCTGCTCCAAAGGTGCACTGTAGTGCTCCTGAATGGCCATCGCATAGCTCATTTTTAAGGCATGTCCCCCTTTGTTTAAGGGATGGTTTTCAGATTCATCCTCGCTGGGATATAGGAATTGTAGTTTTTCACGTGCTTTTTTAAGTTGTAAAAAAATCCTTCCGAATTTCTCTCCAATTAAAAAAGAAAGCCCATTTTGTACTCCCTTTAGTTCGGAAATCTTTAATCCCTCTTGACAAAACTCTTTGATCTGTTCGTTTTCCATAACTTGGATGACTAGGTAAGAATAAGGGGTATTATTCTTGGAAATGAACTAGAAGTAAACCCTTTTGTGTTTATCCTATAAAATTTAGGAAAAAATTAAAGATTTTTTGAAGAATTAATTTGAAGGGAACTGTCGATGCCCCAAAAATTTTTTTTATTGAGGTTATGGGATTTTTCCGTAAAAACGAACACATAAATATGCCAGATAACGTGTTAAGACTTGAATTAAAGGCTCGTTACCTGGAACTGGCTGAATGTGTATAAAACGTATTCCTGCATCAATGGCACCACCATCGGTGATGTAGTTATCTCCGATCATGCAAACTTTCAAAGGATCGTCCAACTCCAGAAAATTCTTTATAGCCGTTATGAATCCAGCGCGGTCGGGTTTAGGCGGCACGTTATTAACAATTTTGACTCCCAGTTTTTCAAAAGATTCAAAGCGGTTCTGGGCGGCGTTAGTATAAATGGCAATTTTAAATCCCTGCCGCAGCATCTTTTGCACATGATCTAAAATCGTAGATTCAAAAACTCTCGTGTGGTGAGGGCCCAGAGTGCCATCGGCATCAAGAAGTATTCCCTCCACACCGTCGTTTAACAGAACATCAATAGGAACTTCTTCAAACCTTTTTACTGAAAGATAGGTAGACAAACGTGAAGGTTGAAATGGAAGAGCAATAAAGCGGGAAATTTTAGCCCATGTAAGGCCTTCATTTTCACAAGAGGTTGAAATATTTTGGTTCATTAAAATTACTTATAAATTAATTTTCCACCAAGCAGGATAAAACTATTAGGCTTTTCTTGCACTCAATAAAATCAAATAATTTTAATAAAATTTTAAGAAATAACAGTAAGCTTTGGTGCGGTACTAAGAAATAAAGTAAAGTTACTCCATCGTATTGTTCGTTTGATTCCTAAAAATCTGTTTTAAAGAAACGTTTTTGTGCCCAAAATTTTTCTTTAAATAACGTTTAAATTGTTGAAAAACCACTATTTCTTAGCCCAAAGATTTGAATAGTAGCTGAATTTTCATTTAAGAGATTTTGTGCAGTCTTTTTTTTCCTTTTTAGTGCAATAAGAGCGTGATATTGTTTTATATATCTTTTATCTAGCTAAATATTAAGGAAATTTAAAATAATGCTACCAGTTGCCGCTTTTTTTGCTTTAGGAACAGGAATTGAGCTTTATGGACTGAAATGGATCAGTGAATCGATCAGCATTATGAATACCATCTCATGGGTAATGTTTTCATTTCTTGTGGGAATTATTGTTAGCCGTAGTTATGGCGATGAGTGTCTTGAAAGAATCCAAAGATCTCTCAAATCACGTGAAGCTCCCGTTGATGATGTTTTAAATGGAGCAGTGATGAGCTTTTGCAGTATGCTGCTTATTACACCAGGTGTAATAACTGATGCCATTGGATTGCTCATAATGATTCCTGCCACTCGCGGATTGTTCAAAGGTATTGCATTGAATCTTACGCGGAAAAGAATTCAATCAGGTCAGCAATATTTTTTCTTTAAAAATTAGCTTTGGCGAATTGTCAATGGCAATTTCCAATTACTTAATACTTTAGTGGTTGGAGGCATTTCGCTTTGAAATCATTTTTCTTTCCCCCTAGAAATCTAAGAGATGAATTATTAGATTTGGATGAAGCTTCCTATGAGGAAGTTCGTGATAGTCTGAGAGATGTTGCTTTTGTAAACCGCTATTTAAGTGGCTACCGGGTTTTGCTTTATCATGCGGAAAAGTTTTTAAAAGAGCACGAGTTAGACCGGCCTTTCACTGTTTTGGATGCTGCTACCGGTTCTGCCGACCAACCTGTGGCTCTTGCCAAGCTTGCCAGGACTATGGGTATTCCTATTAGAATCACCGCAATTGATATTAATGCCAAGATGCTAAAAATGGCGAAAGAAGAAATTTCTAAATACCCTGAAATTCGTCTGGTACAATGCAATATACTTGCGTTACCCTTTAAACATAGTGGTTTTGACTTGGCGGTCAACAATCTTTCGTTGCATCACTTCAGTTGGAATAACGCCGTCGCTGTCATTAAGTCTATTTATAAATCAGCTCGCTTAGGATTTTTGATTAATGATTTGCACCGAAGCCGAATTGCGTATGTAGTAATATTTCTTTTAACGAGAATTTTTACTCGTAATCGCCTCACCCGTTACGATGCTCCGGTATCTGTTATGAATGCGTTCACTCCTTCGGAATTTGGTGCGCTTGCCATGGAGGCGGGAGTCAAACCCTTCGAAATTCACCGCCATTTTCCCTACCGTATTGCATTTTTAGGAAAGAAAAATAATGGATAAAGCAGATGTAATTATTATCGGTGGCGGACCAGGGGGTTGTGCGACAGCATTGGGGCTAAACAGACTCGGTTATCGTGTGATACTTTGCGACCAGTCTAAATTCCCACGCGATAAAATTTGTGGTGAGTTCATCAGCCCGGCAGCAGATCCAATACTAGCCCGTTTGGGAATTTTAGATTATATAGAAGCCTTGGCTCCAAAAAGATTAAAGGGGGTTGCTATTTCTTCCTATGAAGGAGAAGAACTTGTAATTGATTATCCGTGCCAACCAGGAGAGGTTGAGCGACCGACAAGCTTATCTGTGCCGAGATTTGAATTGGATTTGCTTTTTATTGAACAGGTAAAGAGTGTTGGAGTGGAGGTTCGAGAACAAAACAAAATTACAGAGTTTTTATTTGAAGACGGTTGCGTTGCTGGTGTAAAGGGTTGGGATGAAAATAAATCTTCTTTTACCCTTAAAGCCCCGTTAGTAATCGATGCGAGTGGACGCAATTCGCTATCGTTAAAAAAGTTTAATTTGAAGAGAGAGTCTTCGAGAAATGTCAAAATCGCAATGGCGGCGCATTGGAAGGGAGCGCAAATTCCGGATGATTATTGTTATATGCATATCTCTCATCCTGGCTATACAGGTATTTCTAGAGTAAGTGAAGATATTGCTAATGTAGTTCTGGTGGTTGATTTAAATTCCATCCGTGGACAAAAACCTGATAGTTTTTATCAATATGCAGTAATGCAAAATCGGTTAAGGCAAAGAATTTTGCAAAATGCAGAATATACCGAACCCGTACGAGTGGTTGAGTCTTTAGGTTTTTCAGTGAAACCTATTCCCTGCGGTGGTTTGTTGGCAGTGGGGGATGCAATGGGATTTATAGATCCTTTTACTGGAGAAGGAATTTATCTTTCCTTGCGTAGTTCAGAGATCGCAGTTAAGATTGCAAATTTGGCTTTAAAAAATTCGGATGTTTCTCTGGAATTTCTCAAGGTTTATGAGAAGAAACGAAAGCAGGAATTTGAAAAAAAATTTTTATTGAGTCGGATTTTACAGAAACTTATTTACAACCAATTTTTTTGCGACAAGATAGTGAAAATTTTGAGAGAAAAACATCATCTTTCAGAAACTTTAGTGGGCGTCGTAGGGGATTTGATACCTGCGGATAGAGTGGTATCACTCCGTTTTTTATCACAGTTGGTGGGACCTTGCCCCAGAGAAAAATCTGTGGTTCATTTTGTAGGGAGAAAAGCCTAACGGCCAATCATGAGAGGCTACAAGGTCTCAGGGGTTTTTTTAAATCTTTTAGGAGTGGCAAAATTCCCAAAATATCGAACCACTTTTCGAAATTTTGGGGGTAATCACGCAGGGTAGCTATAACACCTGAATTATTAAGTCTTTTTTCTCTCCAGCCAATTTATTTCTTATTTATTTTTGTATTTGGTTTAATGGATACTGGATTCATAATCACTTAAGATTTTTTCCATTCGATCCTTGAGATTCAATTTTTCCTTTTGATTTATTTTCTTTTCCAGTTCTTGCTCAGGTGTGATGATTTTCATTTTATTAAACGCATCGACTTTTTGTTTGAGTGAGGTGTGTTTTTCATAAAGCCCGCGAAATTCTTTATTTTCTTTTTGGACTTTTTCTAATAACTCGGGGTTGATATTCATATTTCAATCTCCTTATTTAGAAGCTGTATAATTTAGTTCGGCCTCTGAAGGTCGTATGTAATTAATCGTCAAGGAATCTAAGTTGTGGTTAAGGTTTGTCTTCAGGTTTCGCAAAGCGATTAAGCTGGCACTGGCAGCAACTGTCAGATTTCTCATAGGCGTGTTTTGCACATAATTTTCCTTTAAACATGATATAAAGGTATCTTTATAAACTTCCAAACCATTTCCCACAAATACGGTGGGTTGGCTTATTTGGTCACACAGTTTCGCCGGAGTTATAGCTTGATCGGGAGTTTTTCTTTGGTATAGATAGTTGTTAGAATTAAACAAAGCTGTATAAACTTCTTTTTTTCGTGCATCTAATACTGGACAAATAAGATATGAACCTGGTTCTACTGTTTCGGCATAGGCATCTAGGGTGTTCACTGACACAAAAGGCTTTTCGGTCGCCATAACTAATCCTTTAAGCAGACTCATTCCAACTCGAAGCCCTGTAAATGAACCAGGACCATTTGTTATGGCAAAACCTTCAAGATCTTTTAGTTTTGTTTTGGTGCGATTGAGTATTGTATCCACTTTTTCCAAAATGCTATAGGAATAGGCTTGAGAACCACCAAGCATGGATTCTGATACCACTTGGTTTTTGTCCAATAGGGCAACACTCCCTGCAGGTGAGGATGTGTCTATTCCCAGTATCTTCATGATCTCCAAAAGGACTACTATGGTGGATGGGACTGAATAAAGTGGCTCTTAAAATACACTCATGAACTAGTTTAAACATAGGGGATGGAATAAGGAAAGTCAATCAAAAATCGGGGCTCTTCAAGATTCTGATTAGTTATATTAAATTATTTAAATTCAATAACTTAACTAATATTTTTACTCAAAAGCCCCATTGTTTTTTAACTTTCTAACAAAGATATTTTGGCCACTATTATTCTTTGAATCTTTGGTCACGTAAGGTCTAATTGTGGTAAAAAATTACTGTGATTCAGCGCTTACCTATTGAAAAAAATAGACTTATTTGCTTGACATTATTAATTTTTAAATTTAAGGTTAGTGCGTGAGTTAAGGGAAATCTTGTTTTAAAAATTTTTTAAAGCCATTAAAAACAAGGAATTTATAACGTTTTCTGGAGGCATAGAGAGTTATGTTCTATGAGGTAAAAGTTTTCGACGCCGAAGGTCAACTCAAGAAAGTTTTATCTCCAAAGAAGTTAAGCAATCGCTTCTGGAAAGAAGGGGAGCAGAAATTAGTAGACTTTACTGATAAGGATAGTGTTTCCGCAAGCGGAGACAATAAGAATTATGCAATAGATGGGTTTCAACTGGAAGATAAATAATAATGATTTAGTTTAATAATTTAGAACAAAAACAGGTATGGTGACCTGGTCGCTATACCTGTTTTTGTTCTAAATTTACGTTTAGCTTAATTAACCCTACCCATACCTTAAGTAATTTCCTATAATTGCCCGTTTTGTTTTGTTGTTTGATCATGGACTAAAAAGATTTTATGTATATAACATCTGCGGAGCAATTAAAGGGTTTTTGTTTAAATCTCCATTCCTCTGACGTTCTTGCCGTCGATACCGAATTTGTCCGCGAAAGAACTTACTTTCATAGATTAGGCCTCATTCAGGTTGCGGGAAAGAATGCATTTGCAGCGATAGATCCTATTCTCTTGGATGATCTAACCCCATTATTGGAGATACTTAAAGACCCGAATAAAACAAAGGTATTTCACGCAGCCCGTCAAGACCTTGAGATTCTGGTACGCCTTTGCGGGCAGGTTATCCCTCCTGTTTTTGATACACAAGTTGCCGCTGCTCTTGTAGGCTGGGGATCGCAAATATCTTTTGCCAAGTTAATTCAAAAAGCTTTAGGTAAACGCATCTACAAAACTGAAACTTATACAGATTGGTGTCGCCGCCCTTTAAGTCATAATCAAATCCAGTATGCCATAGACGATGTACGCTATCTCATGCCTGCTTATGAAAGACTTCTTGAGAAACTCAAACAGCTAAATAGATCCGACTGGATGAAAGGAGAGGTAGCAAATTGGGAAGACCCCGCCACATTTGCTTTGCCTGATCCGCAAACACGTTATATGAAAATTAAAAGCTTAAGGAGCTTAAATCCCAGAAATATTGCCGTCTTAAGAGAATTGGCTGCCTGGAGAGAAAAAGTCGCTGTGTCTCGTGATTGCTTGGCAAAATCTATTGTGCGAGATGAAACCCTTTTGGAAATAGCTAGGAAAATGCCCGCTGATGTTAAAGAACTTTCTTCGCTTAGAGGGTTTCATCATAAGGAAGTTGGTAAAAGTGGAATAGCTATTATAGAATCAATTAAACGGGGAAACGAATTGCCAGAAGATGAATTGCCCATACTACCAGAATCCGATGGTCATTCTACAACGCGTGGTATTGAAGAGTTATTATCTGCCTTTGTTCAAATTCGATCTGAAGAACTAAAAATCGAACCTTCTGTTCTGGCTGACCGCAAGCGCATTCATTCTTTTGCGATTCACTTTGAACAAGGAATAAATATGGATGAACATTTTCTCTTGCAGGGTTGGAGAAAAGAATGCATCGGTAAACCTATGTTGTCATTATTAAATGGTGAGGTGGGTCTAAAAATAAACCCTACTGGACAGGTCACACTCATTCCAATTAAATAAACTCTAAATTCTGGGTTGGAGAGACCAGGTTTTAAATTCTGGAGACTGTCTAAGTTTTTGGAGATCTGGATCTATTTCGATTTGATCTAACTTATTAAAACCAAAATTGATCGCAGCTTTTAACATTTTTAAACTTCTTTTAGGTTGTCCAATTAAAGAATAATAGCAGGCATAGTTGTAATGAATGTGCGGGTTCTTCGAGTCTAACAACATTCCTTTCTTTATAGTTTTCAAAGCCTTATCATAGTTTAAATTTTTCATATAAGCCGTACTTAAATTTATAGTTGCCTCCTTAAAGCTTTTGTTGTGATGCAACGCTTTTCTATAATTTATAATTGCTTCCTCGAAATGGCCGTCCTTAAAATTTTTATTGCCTTCGTTATAGTGAAAGATTCCCATCCTTTTTTCTTTGTCGTCCTTAGTAATATTTTTACCGTTACTACCCTCTTTATGGCTACCCTCACTATCGCTACCTTCGCTTTGCTGTAGCTGACTTTTTATATTTGAAGAGGTCCCTAAAATTATAGTGGTATCTGAGATTAAAAAAATGATAAGGCCCAAAAGTCCAAAATGCGGAAGATATTTTAAGGGCTTCATATTATATTTGCTTATTATAAAAACCAGCGTTTTAATTCGCTGATCGAGGATAAAGAATTAACGCCTTCAATAGCCGCTCCTTGCGAGCATAAATTGTATATCCGAGTCTTTTTATGTTGGTTTGCTATTTCTTCTAGGTTGCGCAAATAACTGTACATAACTTGGTCAGTAATGCCGGCAGTTCCGCAAGTATTTAAAACTTGTACTGATTTTTTTTCATAGAATTTATCTTTATGTAATTTGTCGAGTTGGCTGGACCCAGAAACCATGGAAAGTAATTTTTGGTTGAACTGAGTATGTTTTGAATAATAACGCTTTCCAGTTAAAGCGCAATCCTGTCCAATCAAAAAAATAGGATCGCATCCGAATTGAATTAAAGCGTCAACACCTAGGCAAGCCACCGAACCCCCAGCTTGCGTTATCCCCTTTGTTTTAGATTGTTCCTCATGGTTCAAAAATGTTTTTCCTTCTTTGTAAACAACATAGTATTCGCCGGGAAAAATTTTTAAAACGTTATGATTTGTTGTGGGTGTATAAATAAGTTTGGTTGAACCTTTTTTATAATCAGCAAAATAGTGCGCGCTATCTATTTGCGGGTCGAGGGTAAAGACATATTTTGGGCTTATATTATTCTTTAAAAGAGCGGGAAAAGCCGTATCAACACAAGCTAAAATCAAATTGTTTTGCAAGTGGTTAAGGTAGGGTAAGACTGTATCCAGAGAGGGGCCCGCACTTACCATAAGGGCTGGTTTTCCAATATGAGTATTTTTTAAAGATGTAATTCCCGGTGAGGCTTTAATATTTTCTTCGTTAATAGAGTAGTTTGCTTGCTCCAGATCACGAAATATAGCTGGGAACCTACGTTCCAATAATAATATTTCCAAGGCATTTTTGAGCGCCGGAAAATTTTTGGGTAGGCATTTGAATGATGGGGCATGAAATAAAATCTCTAGTCGATCTGATCCAGATTCGAAGAGACGTTGCATTTCTTTTGATATGGTCTTGGATACTTCAAACTCATCCACTCCAAAAATTAATTTAAAACGGTTATGATTAAAAAGTTGGGTTTGATTTTTCAGCTTCATAGCTGCGGTCAGAATGTCCGGATTAAGTTCTGCTACAAGTAAAAAACCGTCCGGTCCAATTTTTTCAAGTAATGGTTCCAGATGATAACCTAGGCCGAATCCATATAAGAATATTCGGCTACCTGGTTTGATATTTTTGGCAAAATCAATACCCTCTTTATTTGGATCATATTTACTATGCAGTAAATTTCCTTCATATTGAACAGTTGGTCGGCCGGAATTCGAACTTATAGTGGTGATTTTCTCGGAAAGCTTACTTGTAAGGTCCACAGACTTGGAAAGGTGATTTTTAAGTGAGGTAAGGTTTTTTTCGAAGAGGTGATTGTCCAACTACGGATCTCCAAATTGAATCATTACAATCATATCACCAATTGACTTAGAAAAGGTATTGTCATTTTTCCAAAAAAGATGCTACAAATTTAGGCATTCAGCCTTGTAAAATAGATTTTTGGAACATCAACCATTATTAAATTGCATGGCAAGCCTAAAAATTTGCTTCCGCAAGGTAAAATGGTAGGGTTTAAACTTGAAAATTGTGGCAATTGAGGGTATTGATTTGCAGCTAATTTATAAAAAATATAAAAGGCAAGCTAAATTCAGGAGCGCATTTTTTTTGACAATATTCAATAATTAAATTTATTATTCGGGCATGGTTGTTAAAATATAGTCATAAATGATATTTGGCTGCAGCGTTCTTTTATAAGCTAGAGGCATTTATATCTTATTGTATGAATAACTTATATTTAGAAACTTAGAAATTTGGGATGATATTTAAATGAAAAATATTAAAAGAATTATATTAAGCCTGACCTTGTTTTTCATGTGTTCGACAGCTATGGTTCATGCGCAAAAACCTGATGATAAAAATCAAGGTGCTACACAAAATGAAAATTGTATTAAACTGAAAAAACATTTTAAAGTGAGTTTAAATAGAGCTTTGAAGGTTCACAAGGTTCTCCACCAAACGCTTCGAAGCGACCAAATTATTGATAAATATAATCGCCACATGAACATTCTTTTTGGTAATCTTGATCGAGAATCTGGGCTGATGGACAAGTTGATTGTTGATTCAAAGGAAGATGGATGTGGTGAGCTAGGAGTGATGCGTAGTAGTGTAGTAAGTATAAAAAAAATACATAATAAAATGATGGCGTCTATTCAATTATCAAAGCCTAAAGAACCTCTTTCTCAACATAATAATAAACTAAAATCCGAGCTGGATAGTTTGCTGAAAGCCGGTTGGTAATTATCCAGGTTTCTGAAA
>CAZMXD010000055.1:0-10798 GCA_964570185.1 uncultured Nitrospina sp.
CCAGATAATAAGGAAACAGCTTGTGCGAGTTGATTATCTTTCTTCAGATCTTCGTGAAGTTTTTTAACTTTTAACTCTTCAGATGATTTCTCGCCTACTCCTTCAATACTACTCTTGCCTTTGAGATGCTTTTTGAGATCTTTTTCTCTCAAAAAGCGTCTCAGTTTAGCCTTTTCTTCTGATTCCTCATCCTTATCTTTATTTTTAATTTCCTTAACCGGCTCCATTTCTACCAAAATATCAGGTTCTATCCCATTTTCCTGTATTACTCGCCCGCTAGGGGTGTAATATCTTGCAGTCGTTAACTTTAAAGCAGAACCATCACTTAATGGAATAATTGTTTGCACCGATCCTTTTCCAAAGGTTGGTGTGCCTAAAACAACAGCTCTATTGAGATCTTGCAAAGCACCAGCAACAATTTCAGAAGCACTTGCGCTACCACCATTAACTAGAATTATTAAAGGATAATTTACTCCAGCGACCTTGTCATGACTGGTAAAGCGCATGTTTTGTTCATTAGAACGTCCTTTTGTATATACGATTAGATTTTCTTGATTTAAGAACCGGTCCGTTACTTCAACAGCTTGATTTAATAATCCTCCAGGATTATTCCTAACATCAAGAATTAATTTAGTAATACCCTTATTACCTAGATCCGCTAATGCTTTGTCCAAATCACTACTGGTATTCTTTGAAAAGGTTCTTATTTTTATATAGCCAATATCTTCTTGGTATAGTTTCTGAACTACGCTACGCACCTTAATGATATCCCTTACGATAGTAAATTCTTTTGGGGCTTTAAAGCTTTTCCTGAAAATAGTAATTTTTATGGGAGATCCTGTTTCACCGCGTAAACGAGAAACGGCATCCTGTAAAGTCATATCAAGGGTTGACTCTTCTTCTATTTTTATAATTTTGTCACCTGCCTTAACTCCTGCACGAAACGCGGGTGTGTCGTCTATTGGGGAAACAACCGTGAGAATACCATCACGCATGCTAATCTCAATTCCTAATCCACCAAACTTTCCAGTTGTTTCTACCTGCATTTCTTTATACGTAGCAGGAGGCATATAATTCGTATGTGGATCTAGAGATTTAACCATTCCACGAATGGCTCCTTCAATCATAGTATCGCTTTTTACATTTTCCACGTAATTAGATTCAATAAGCGAAATAATTTCGGAAAACACCTTGAGTTTGTTATAGGCATTTTGATCATCTTTTTCTTCTTTTGCAAAAACACTGTTCCCTAAAAGCAAATAAACAATTAAAACAGTACCGAACACAGTAAATTTATTAGGCTTATTTAACCTGTTCAAAATATAATCTCCAAAATTATTTAATTAATAATAAAAGTATTCTTTAAATATTTATATTTATAAAAGATGTTATTTCTTTATTTCTTTGCAAACCAAGGATTGGGTTTAATTGGTTTGCCATTTTTTCTCAATTCAAAATAAAGAGTTTCTCCTTCAAGAGAACCAGAATCCCCACTTAATCCAATAATCTCACCCGTCTTGACTAATCTGTTTGTCGACACATTAATATTATCCAAATGCCCATATAAAGAGTGAAATTCCTTGCCATGCCCAATAATTACTAAATTACCGTAACCTTCAAGTTCGCCAGTATATAAGACAGTACCATCAAAAATAGCTTTAACTTGGCTACCTTTTTTTGCCATAACATTAATTCCATTATAAACAATATAGGAATCATATTCCTTAACTCTTTTCCTGCCAAACTTATTAAGGATTCTGCCATTTAATGGCATTTTAAGCCGACCTTTTTTATCTGAAATATCTAACCCTTCACCTGACACAATTTTCATGAGCAATTTATCTACAAGTTTATTTAAATTAGTCGATGCAACAATCAATTCCTTTCTAACTTGTTTGTAAAAATATTTCTTTTTTTTAATCTTTTTTAAAAATGCGGACTTTTCTTTTTTGCTTTTAATTATCTCATTTTTTTTGGATTCAGCATTTTTTCCCAAACTCACTAACTTGGCACGAACGGCATATAAAGACCTTTTGTCTTTCTTAAATTTTTCGTATTGTTTTTTATATTCCCGAAGCAATTGAGCATCATGTTTTGCAATCAAATCCATGTACTTTAAATTTTGAAACAAGTCATTAAAATCCGTTGATGAAAATGCTATTTTCAAAGGAAAGACAGGGCCTTTTTTATACATGGACCTAAGCCGTAATCCTAAAATTTTTTTATGCGAATTAATTTTTTGTTTGGTTTTGCTCAGACTTGGTTCTATGCTTAAAAGCTTTTTCTGATTATTTTTATAATTCCATTTATAAATATTTAATTCTCTTTCCTTTAGTTTTAATTGATTTCCTATCACCTGAAGATTTTTTAAAGCAGCGGATTCACTTTTGCCAACGCTGGAAATAGCGAGCTCCTGTTTTTTAATTTTTTTTCTTAATGTTTTTAATTCTGCCTGCTCATCTTTTAAAAGCGAGTTAATTTCTTTTAAGTTATTTTCCCCACAAAAAACAAAAGAACTGCTTGCCATAGAAATCATTAATATAAATAGCAGTATCTTGAAATTTAAAATAGACATTAATTTTTATTTAATAAACGCAGAAATTGAAAGGTCGAAATATAGCTAGCTGTTAAACCGACAAAAATACTTAATCCAACCAACCCAAGCAAAATTGGTTCCCCAATGAATTCAAAATTGCTGGCCATAAGGTCTGCTGATGATTGGAATTCTTTTTTTAAGTAAAATTGAACTCCGCTTATAAAAATAAGGGCTAAAACCGAACCTATTAATCCTTGAAATAACCCTTCCAATATGAATGGAATTTTTACAAATCTTGGGGTTGCACCAATTAAAAGCATCAGCTCAATTTCATCTTGTCTTGAATAAATTGATAGCCGAATAGTATTAGAGATTATAAATATGAGCCCTAAACATAAAAGACATCCCAGGGCAAAAAGAAATATTCTCGAAAAGGCCATAAATTTTTCAAATTTAGCTATCCAATCCTCGCCATATTCTACCGATTCAACCCCCTGTTGCCTTTTAAGTTTGTCAGCAAATGATCGAATATAAACAAGTCTATTATTCCCTTCCGCAAAACGAATTTTATATGATGCTGGCAATGGATTGAAATCTAATTCCAATAAGTTTTTCAAATTATTTGACATATTGGATTGAAATTTCGCCCAAGCCTGTTCACGCGATACTTCTGTCACAGATTCAACCCTTGGTGTTTTTGAAATATAATTCTCCAAAATACTTTTTTGTGATGCTGTTATATCGTCATTCAGGTAAGCAACGAGTTGAACTTGATTATTCAACTTTAAAAGAATTCCGTTGAGATTAAAAAACAGAATAAGAAATAAGCCTAAAATAAAAATAGATATGGTAATTGTTGCGACAGAAAGCAAAAAGGTTTGTTTATTTTTTAGAATATTTGAAAGAGTAGTTCTGAGCCCGCTATATAAAGTTCCCATAAAATTCCTCAAACAGTACCAACTTTTCCTCTATTGAGGTTAATAATTCGATGGTTTCCAAGTTTAACGATTTCCTGGCTATGAGTTGCAAAAATTATTGTGGTTCCTTCTCGGTTTAATTCTTCAAACAATTTTAAAATCTCTATGGAAATATCAGGATCAAGATTTCCAGTTGGTTCGTCTGCTAGAATTATTGAAGGTGAATTAACCATAGCCCGAGCAATAGCAATCCTTTGTTGTTCGCCTCCTGACAAATAAGCTGGGTACACATCTTTTTTTGCCGTTAAACCAACATTTTTTAGTGCTTTCCATGTATTGAATTTAATGGTTTTTCTATCTTTCGCAATCACTTCTTGAGCAAAAGACACATTTTCAAAAACAGTCTTATTAGGCAGAAGCTTATAGTCCTGAAAAACAACACCGATAGATCTTCTTAAGGTATGGATATTTCTATGGGTTAATTTCCCCACATTTATTCCTTGAACCAATACCTGTCCCTTATCAAACGGCTCCCAACCAAATAAAATTTTTAGAATCGTTGTCTTTCCTGCCCCACTGGCTCCAGTGAGAAAAACAAATTCACTTTTCCCGATTTCCATAGAAATATTATCCAATACAGGAGTGGATCCATCATACATTTTTACTATATCGAATAGTTGGATCATTTTAGTGTGTGCCAATAAAAAGGGGTGCAAAATGGAATCACAAAATTATTAATGTGACTTTAAATTTACTTTCGTGGATTTCTCTGCGGGAACGTTTGTTCACCTTCAATTATAAAATCAGCACCAGAAATATGGTCGGTAGTATAATTAACTGGCAACATTGAGATCATCTTGGAGCCATAGAATTGCTTGATTTGATCATCGCTTAATAAGTCAACGTTTAAAAAAGTCTTAATGATTAATCTCTCATTTTCAAGTTCATAAGCAAAAACTCCATCTGAACAAGTCAAAAAATCTTCATTCTCTCCAAATGACAATATTGCTTCATTCAAAAAAGCATCTAGTTGAATGATACAATTTTCGGCAATTTTCATCCTTTCGCTAAAGCGATTTACGCAATGAGTAGTATAAAAAACTTGGGGCAAAGAAAATGAACAAACCAATCTCCCCCTATCCGTAGATTCACTTTGAACCGGGGATATTACTGCACAAAAACCTTGTTTGGAAAAATCAATCAAAAATAAAATATCTTTACCAAAACGCTTGGTGACCTTTTTGGTCATTTCATAAATAAACTTCTGTCGTTTTCTAATAGAAATTTTTGCTTTCGAACGAAATTTTTTCTGAAATTCTATCTTCACGAAGCCTTCTATTTGAGATTTCTTATACTTAAAGTAGCGATCTTTAACCATGATAAATTTAAAATTTAAAAATAAACACTTGTTAAATATACAATAAATTAACCTCTGTTAAAAGAAAATGTTTATATAACTCATTGTTTTTTATAATATTTATAGAATCCAAGCACACAATTGAATGATTAAATATTCTTAATTTTAACAGTTTTTAGTTTCTCTAACATTCAAACCAAATCCAAATTACTTGTCTGTGTTAAACTTTACAAATGAACTCAACACCAAAAATATTTCTAATGCTTTTAGCTGCAACAATGATTTTTCATACCGCTTTGAACTACATGATTGACAATATTCAAGAGTTTGAGACGGTTCCTCTACCCCAAAAAAAAATAAAAAAAATTAGCACACAAAACCCAACCATAGAGGTTAACGCCAAAGCAAAGGATTCATGGACACTCGTTGACTTCTCAACAGGTAAAATTAAAATTGTTAGCGAAGAAGCCACTTCCAAAAATAAATTTCAAAATATAGAATGGGACTTGGGCTTTAGTCGCACTAAGATTATTACCAATAGTGGAGCCACAAATCCACTTGGAAAAACAGGGGTTATCAATCTCGGCCCTGTAGATTTCGAATCCGTTAACAAAGCACCTCAAAACGGCTATATTAAAGACAAACTATCTTTTGGAAACCTTATAAACAAAGAATTTATTGGTTGGTATAACTACCGAACTCGAACCCACAACATTGAATCCAAAAATAACGTTTATGTCATAAAAATGGCCGATAAAGGTTTTATGAAAATGCGCATCTTAAACTACTACTGTGGGAAAAAAGATCAAGACTGCAGATCAATGCTATGCTCTAGACAACAAGCCGCATGCCTGACAGTAGAATATGTGCTGGCAAAAAATGGAACCAAATTCTTTCCTTTAAAGAATTCGGAATCCAATCTCGCTCACGATTACAGTTCTCCAATACATATTAATTGATTAAATATTTTTCAATTCTAATCACAACTTTTATTTTTTTATCTTGTGATGAATTTAAACATTCTGATATGGTAAAAATCCCCGCAGGAGAGTTTATTTTAGGTTTTGGTCCGCCTTCTGACCTCATCCCATTCGTGTCAGACAAAACTTCAGGGTTAAATGCTCAACCCATACAAACTATTTTTTTAGATACATTTTACATAGACCGATTTGAAACCACCTACGAAGATTTTATAAACTTCAAATCTACTGCAAAATATTCCACTTTTAACACTAATGAACCTGTGCGTGGGGTAAATTGGTTTGAAGCAGATGCGTATTGTTTATCAATTGGCAAAAGATTACCCACTGAGTTTGAATGGGAAAAAACCGCGAGGGGTTTTGATAATCGCCTTTTCGTTTGGGGAAACGATTTTAATAAAAAAAACGCAAATTTTTCTAAAAAAGTCATTCCCATTGATATCAAGAACAAAGATAAAAGCAGTTATGGAGTTTGGGGAATGAATGGGAATGTTTCTGAATGGACCAGCAGTTGGTACCAACCTTACCCAAATTCAAATCATTTCGATAAAAATTTTGGTAAAAAGTTCAAGGTTACTCGCGGGGGCTCCATTTTTAAAAGAGAACACGGATTTATAAAAGAATTTACCATGATACCTTATAGAAATATTGCTCCAATCCATGCAAGGTTCTGGGATACTGGGTTTAGATGCGCTTTGTCTAAATAAAAAATTACCATCTTAGCTAACTCACTTTTCCATCTGGAATAGAACTAGGTTTATCACCTTCAGTATCAGATCCGGCAAAAGTTGCAGGCTCTGATCGGACAAATGGAGCCGGCAAAGGAATAATAGGAGGATCTACTACATCCGGAATAGCATGTAAATTTTTTTCTTCGCTTTCTAACTGTTTGCTCGATTCCTGACCAGAAACAGGAATTGTATCTGCATCCGATTTTTTTCTTGAAGTATAAGGCCTTTTCCCTTTTACTCTTGATTGGCCTCTCCTTAAAGAAGACTTTCTTTTTGAATATCTTCTCTTAGGCTTAGTAACCTCTCCTTCGGATTTTAATTTTGCTTCTTTGGTCAACTCCCTTGATTTTAAATTTATCGGTTCTACCGACTCCGTTTCTTTATCATATTTATTATCTGCTGCCTTAGGTTCCTCTTCATAGTTTTCGTCTTTTGTTTCTAAAATCTCGAATTTAAAATCTTCAAACACTAATCCCGGTTTGCTTGTAAATTTTATATCTATTTGGTATTTTTCTTTCAAGTCTGTAATCGCATCCATTTTTGAATTCAACAAGTAAGTAGCTATTTCTGATGAAATTTCCATCGCAATAACTTTGACCTTGCCTTTTGCTATTAACTCCTGAGCCTTTCTAAATACCAACAAAACAATGGAGTTGATTGAACGAACATATCCAGAACCATCGCAGTGCTTGCATTCATCGAAAATGCCATCTTTAACAGGCGGTGAAATTCTTTGTCTGGACATTTCAAGCAAACCAAACTTTGAAATTCTAGAAAGGTTAATTCTGGCCTTATCTGTTTTACAAGCTAATTTAAGCTCTTTTTCAACTGCGGCTTTGTTCTTTTTTTGGTACATATCTATAAAATCTATTACCACCAAACCGCCTAGATCACGTAACCGTAGCTGCCTTGCAATTTCTTTTGCTGCCTCCAGGTTTGTATTTGCCGCGGTTTCCTCTAAATCTAATCCACCTTTTGTCTTGCCAGAGTTGACATCAATCGATGCCATGGCCTCACCAATGTCGATTACTATAGAACCACCCGATGGCAATGGAACTTTTCTTTCATAAATAGATTCAATTTGTTCCTCAACTTTGTATTCAGAAAAAAGCGGTCTGGTTTCCTTATACAGTTTAACCAAATTTCGATTCCGTGGCATTACCAGCCTTGCAAAATCCTTCAGAGATTTATAGGCATCACTGTTATCTATAATAATTTGAGAGGTGTCACTGGAATAATGATCACGAAAGGTTCTAACAACTAAATCCGGCTCCTGGTAAATCAAATATGGAGCTGGCGTAGAATCATCCTCCAAGGCGCTTTCAATTTTTTTCCAAACTTTGAGAAGCATTTGAAGATCTTTTTGTAATTCGATTTTATTCCTTCCAACCCCCGCTGTTCTAATAATTAATCCCAAGTTTACTGGAAGATTGAAGTCGGCAACAATATCCTTCAATTTCTTTCTTTCTGACTCATCTTCTATTTTTCGAGAAACCGCGCTACCCTGACCATGCATTAATACCAAAAACCTACCAGGAATACTGAGCATATTATTTAACGTGGGGCCCTTCGCATCACGACTTTCTTTGGTTACTTGAACGAGGATTTTTTGACCCCTCATTAAGACATCTTGGATTCTAGTTTTTGCTTTTTTTTCACCCGTATGAACATAAGACTCCTTTAGAACATCTTTAAAAGGTAAAAAACCAAATTTTTTGTAACCAAAATCGACAAATGCTGCCTCTATTGAGGGTTCTATGCGGTTGATTATGCCCAAATAAACATTTCCTTTTAATTGTTCTCGTGAAGAATGTTCTACGATATAATTATCAATAATATTATTATTCAAGATAACAGCACGACACTCTTCGGGATGCTGTGCGTTTATCAGCATCACTTTTTTCGCTTTTTTTGTTTGTTTCATAGATAATTTCCTGTTTCTTTCTTTCGCATTATCAGAGAAATCTCTAATTAAACATCTATAGTAGAATTTCTAAAACTTGCCAATTTAATCAAGAAGCTTTATAATTCAATAGGTTGTGGAGATGTTTGAATTCCCTTGCGGGCCAGAAACATAATTGATGATCTGATTAAGGAAAGAAGATTAGTTAAGTTAGGCTAATTTTAGTTGGAAAGCCTAAAAATAAATATTGGGCAATATATTTACCCATATAATTTTGTTAAAAAACCTTTGTTTTATAAAAAAAGCTTCAAATTTAAAAGCAATTAAAAGCAAAATAATTTCATTTAAATGGGTCACAATTACTAATTTCAATTTGCATCATACCATTCTAATTAATTATAGTGAAACTTTATTCGATTTGCATAATTAAGCTATAAAATTGAAATATTAATAGCATTTAAGGTAGCTCCTTATATATCCGATTGTTTTTGTTGCATTTACAAGGTAATAACCATGGAAAATACCGAGACTTCGAATCTTATTGGGATGGCCCAACTTTCCCAGCTAAAACCCGCTGATTTGCGGGGAAAAACTATTTTCATTCGATGCGATTTTAATGTTCCTTTGCGGAGTACAACTAAAGGAATTTACCGAGTAGCCGATGACACACGTATACGCCGTTTTCTCGATCTTACCTTTAAAAAAATTCACGAGCTGACTGAAGGCGACTGCCGAATTGTTATCGGATCCCATTTAGGTAGACCCCATAAGAAAAAAGATCATTCGGGTTGGGATGGCGTTTTTAATATACAATTCGTATGCTCGCATTTTGACACATTAATACGAAGAGTCTATGGTGATACTTATACAATTTTTCCTCCAGAAACCATTGACTCACATATGAATCATTCATTGGACATAGTTTCTCACAAAAGATTGCCCCCTGGAGGGATCAAGTTCCTCCCTAATTTACGCTATCTCTTGGACCCTAAAAATACCGATCTGTACAGGAAAGAGTTTATAGGAAAGTTAGCAGATATTGCTGATGTTTATATAAATTGTGCCTTTGGCTGTAGCCATAGGGTGACCAAAAGTATAAAACTTTTACCCCAAATGATGCGTACCAACGGCAAAAAGGTCACCTCAGGAGTATTACTTTATGAAGAGATAAATCGCCTGGGTTCTTTTGCTGGACGAATATTGGCCAATCCAAAAAAGACAATGGTTATAGCAGGCGGAGCAAAAGTTTCCGATAAAATACAAATACTCAAACAATTTGTAGAAACTGGGGTTCAAAGCATTTTTATTGGCGGAAAAATGGCAAATTCTTTTTTGATGGCTCAACAGCAAAAAGAGATGCTTAAGCCTTTTAGCAGTGACACTATTCCTGACAAATTGATAACTGCTTATGAAAGTGAAAACCAAGAAATTTTAAATGATGTTTTACTTGCTGAAAAAATAATTGACTTCGCAGAAGAGAAAAAGGTTTCTATTGTATTACCTGATGATTACAAAGTTGTTACTGAGTTTAAGAGCATTTCCTTCGAAAACAAACTAAACCCAGATTTCACCAAAGAGCTTCAATTAGATCTTGGGGAAAAAACAATTTATCAGTTTGAGGAAAATTTAAAGGGTATCGAAAATGTCTTTTGGAATGGCCCCTTGGGCGCATATGATCATCCACTTTGTTCCAGCTATGCAGAAGGCTCTCTAGAAATTGCCAAACTCTTATTCAGAAATGCATTGCTCGACCCTAACCTATCTATAGTAATTGGTGGAGGTGATTCCGCAGCTATTCTCAATAAAGTGGGCGGCAGCGAACTAAAGAAAATGATCAAGAGCCAAATCGGGAAAATTATTCCGGCGACGGTGAATCGAAATCAGATATCGATCGATTTCCAGGAAAATGATTCCTATCAATTATGGAATTACTTTGCCAGCAACTTTTTTGTCTCTACGGGTGGAGGAGCATCTTTGGAGTTTTTAAAAAGTTTTCTTGAAGGCGAAGCTCAGGGCGATATGGCATCTTACCTCCCTGGGACACAAACATTAATGGAATTATGTGTATTATAGCCCGATAAATTTAAAATCATTTTTCTATGGACTGAGAGTATTTCCTTAAGAAGTCTAGATTCTTTTTGCAATAACTTATAATAAGCCATACATTCCATTCCCAGTATACCTATATCACTCCCAATTTGATTTTCCTTTCTTTTATTAAACATATCAGTTATTAATTTTAACTCTGGATTAGCCATACCGATCAGCTCAATTTGTTCATCGATTCTAACAACATCTTCACCAAATTTGGCTAATTTAATCGGAGCAGCATGCATACTAGAAGCATTTTCCACAATGCTCTCACATAGCTCAA
>CAZMXD010000056.1:0-10768 GCA_964570185.1 uncultured Nitrospina sp.
TTCTCAGGATATTGAAAAAGATATGCGGATTTACTTACTTTCTCGCGAAATTGATAACTTTCGTGGTACCCTATATAGGCAAACGATGTTTGCTGAGTTCGAACAAAGAGTTTACCAGACTGCGGAAGACAACCAGCCTCTAACCATTGAAACTTTTCAGGAAATTTATAAAAGTTTGCTGGAACTCTATTTTGGTCCAGGCCTTATTTTAGATGATTGCCTTTCGCTAGAATGTTTTCGAATACCCCATTTTTATTTCAGTTTTTATGTATATAAATACGCAACTGGCATTTCCGCTGCTTATGCGTTGGCAGATCGTGTGCTTTCCGGGGGTGAACAGGAGTTAAACAATTATCTTAATTTCCTTAAATCTGGTGGCTCGAAATACCCTATCGATTTATTGAAGGATGCTGGTGTAGATATGTCCTCACCAGAACCTGTGAGTATAGCACTCTCAAAATTTTCAGCTTTGGTAGATGAGCTTGAAAGTTTGAACTAATATATAGATTATCTGTAAAATTTCACTTAATTATAAGCAAACATTTAAAAATACAAAATAACCCCCAATTTTCACACTCTTTTATAAATAAAGGAATACCATTTTGAGTAAAACAGGACAGTTCCAGAACAACGGCGGAAATAAACAAAGAAAAAACTCCCATAAACGTCAGGAAAATTCTGTTTCCGCAAAACCAAACCATAATGGTAATTCTAGTTCGAGAAAATCTAACTCGAGAAATACGAGTTCCCGGAAAAAGGCTATTCATCCGTGGGTATCGTCAGGGCCAGCATCTTCACAAGCACTGACATCGCATATTTCGATGGTAAACAAAAACCAATCAGGAAACGGTGGAAATACTCGTAACAAACCTCAAGGCCAGAAAAAGCGTAATGCTTCCCGTCAGCAAAGGGAAAATACGAATAAGAGTAGCGCTAGGAATAGGAGCAACTTTGATAGAGTTAAAAAGAGCAATGGTCGAAACCCTTCCAATATGAATTTAACGGAGAAAAAGAGTTACACTCCTTCCAATTCTGAGAACAAATTATCAGGAAGCTTGGATGCTTTCAGTTTGTTTTGCGCTTATCATCTGGGAATAGGGCCCAATAAGGAATACAAACCTTCAAATATTAATGAGGTTGCTCGGCGTTTTGGTTATGATCAGGGTGTTATTAAACAGGCCTTAAAAGAGTGTAATATGGATTCGGCATCTCTGCTTGATAAGGATTTTGATATGGCGTTGGCACAATTGGATATACAAGTCGCGCCAGAGGGCATTGATAAAATAGAACTGGCAAAGTCAATTTACGAAGATTTTCTTAAGGCCCCCAATGTCAAAAGGGATTGGAAGAAAATTATTGAAGAAGATCGTAAGGAAAATAGAAAAATTTTTGGTTGATTGCGATTACCTCATTTTCAAAATAAAATTTATTTACTTGAGGGCGTTGAGACTTCTGACTGTTGGCTGTTTGTTTTATCTTCCATAAATATACTTCCAGGGGGAACTCGACGAAAATTTAATCCTTTTTTTATAATCTGGTCTTGGATTTTTTTCGCTCTACCGTTGGAACATTTTAAATCGTTCATCAAAATCGAGAAAGCGAACAACTCCCCTTCTTTGGATTCAAAAAAACCTGATAACGTGCTGACAAAATTGAGGGTTCCGGTTTTTACTCTTGCTTTGCCAGGACTTTCAACTTTTCGCATTCTGTCCTTTACGTTTCCATCTACACCCATTATTCCCAGCGCCGCGATAAATTCAGGGTAAACAGTTAGGTCATTCTTTACATTTCGTAAAATGTCTACCAGTATTTTAGGCGAAAGACGATTTTGGCGTGACAAACCCGAGCCATCAAAAACGACATACTTGTTTGGCTCAATACCGAGTTCTTTTAAATATTCTTTAAAGACATCTAGTCCTTTTTTTGTGGAACCAGGTTGGCCAAAATGTTCGGCTCCAATGGTTTTTACAATTTGCTCGGCGATAAAATTATTACTGAATTTATTTAGGCCGCGAAGCGCCAATGCCAGGGGTTCACTTTCGTGTGAGTATATTTCAACTGCATTTTCTGGGAGATTTCCCATCTGTAATTTGCCGTTAAACTTTATTCCTGCAAGTTTTATATAAGATTTCAATACATTAAGCGTATATTGAGTGGGATTGGTAATATTCAGAAAATATTGCGCGCGAGGTTGCCCTAAGTTTATTCCTCCCGAAACATTAATCAGGTCATGATTTTTTTTGTCAATTCTGTTTACAATTAATCGATTTCTTATCCCAGGTTTCAGGGTGTACGCATTATTTTCGATTTTAATGTATTTGTTGTTGGGCTCAATAACGATTATTGGACGATCGCCAATCATTTTCCCTGGGGCCACATAAACTTTTATAGTATTAAAATTAAATGATAGTGCTCCAAGGGGGGCCTCATAGGCCTGAGCCCCAGGATTTTTTACCCATGTTTTAAGCCTCTTTTTCTCATCAAAGAACGAATCGTCCCCAATTATATTTCCTTCTATTTTTTTTATTGGCAGATTTCTTAACTCATTTACTAAAAGCCATAATTGTTCGGTAACTAGTTTGGGGTCACCTGATCCTTTTATGTAAAGGTTACCTGCGAGGGTAGAATTTTCCAATACGCCATCGGTATAGAGGCGGGTATAAAAGCGATAATTATGACCAAGATATTTCAATGCCACTGCAGTGGTAAGAATTTTTGCGTTGGAAGCGGGAATAAATAATTGGTCGCTACGAACTTCATATAAAGTCTCGGCACGGTCCAAAGAGTAAATTTTTACCCCGTAATTATTTTTTTGAAGGCAGGGATTTGAAAGTATTTTGATGATCGATTTCCGAAACGAACTTACCCCTTCCTCCTTAACCTTGGCAAAGGAAACGGTTGGCACAGAAAAAAGTAAAGCGGTAAAAAAGAGGGTAATTAGATTGCTATGAGGAATATTTCTGGTCATCAGTGGAAATTCTACTCCGTAAAAATAAATTTTACAATTGACAATTGGCTTAGGATTAGGGAGTCTAAGTTTCAGTCCAAATCCCCTTATGCAAAGGACCTCCTTCATGATTAGCTTTGCTTATATCAAATACGGGATTTTGGTGTCTATAGTTGTAATTCTTTATATTGGTTTGATGGGTTTTTTTCAAATGTTGTGAAAAAAATATAAAAAACTTATGTTCTTTAGAGCATCGTGCTACTGAAATGGACTGCAACGGTACGGCTAAGAATCTGTTAGTTTGATCGCCCAAGCATCGGGCAGAGTATTTTTTTTCAGCTTCATTGTTATTCAGCATTCTGGTTTATAGGAATTTTGAAAGCAAAAACTTAATGGGGAAGAACTAAAATTTTATGAGTTATGAGCTTATTGGTATAGGAAACGCTTTGGTCGATATCGAGGTTCAAGTCGATGATGTTTTTATTGAAAATGCTGCAGTAACCAAGGGCGGAATGACATTATCTTCCATTGCAGATCAAAATAAAATCTTGGCATCTTTGCAATCCAAGCCCAAAAAAATTTCTTCTGGAGGCTCTGCGGCAAACACGGTGCATGGCGCCAGTATTCTTGGAGCAAAATCTTATTATCTGGGGCGCGTTGCCAATGATTCAAACGGCCAACATTATACACAAGATATGAGAAATTGTGGCGTCGGTTTTAGTGGGCCAGGTTCGGATGAGGAGGGAACGGGGACCTGTGTGATTTTGATCACACCTGATACGGAACGTACTATGCTAACGAATCTTGGTGTTTCTTCTTCTCTCCACGCAGAGAACATAGATGAAACAATTGTCAAAAATGCACGTGGTGTTTATATAGAGGGATATTTATGGACAGGTGATGACACTCGGGAGGCAGGACAGCATATGGCACGCATTGCAAAAAAAGAAAGGATACCTGTTGCTTTTACTCTAAGCGATGCTTTTGTTGTTAATTCATTTAAAGAAAGTATTGTTGAATTTATAAAATGGAATGTTGATATCCTTTTTTGCAATGAGGTAGAAGCTCAGGCGATTACTGGAGAAACCGATTTCGTAGCTGCTTTTGAAAAATTACAAACTATGGTCGAGACGGTGTTTCTGACACTTGGATCGAAAGGTTCTTTGGTTGGTAAAAACGGTTTGAAGCGCACGCAAGTACAAACTTTCCCAGTAAATGCGGTTGATACAACAGGGGCTGGGGATCTTTTTGCCGCTGGTGCTCTTTATGGGTTTTTGAAAGATTATTCTCTGGAAGAGTCGGCTATCTTAGGTTCCTATTGCGCTGCACAGGTTGTTTCGAATATGGGAGGACGATTGCCACTTCATGCGCACACTGACGCTACAAAAATTCTCTCAGAATATAAAAAACTCTATTCCAATGGGGGGAGATTATGAAAAAACTTCTCTATTTTAGTATGGTGATTTTTTTGTTTACAAGCTGTGCTTCGGTGGGAAAAGATTTTGAAAGTAAAAAAGTCAAGAATATTAAAAATAATGTGACAACCCAATTGGAAATCATCGACTGGTTTGGGGTGCCATTCAAAGAAGGAACCGAAAATGGTTATATTATGTGGACATATCAGATCGATAAATGGCAGGCCCTAGGGAATGTGGAGTCGAAAGGACTCGTTATTCTTTTCGATGATCAAAATAAAGTCAAAGCTTATCGCTACGAATCCAACCATTGACAATGCGGCTCTTGGTAGGAATAAGTCGAGAGGTTTTTGAGGCAAGTCGGCACATTCAAAAATTAAATTATTGTCAATTACCAATGGCAGTATACTGGTAAAATTTGATGCGAAAAATTTCCCTCATTGTGTACGATTTTGATGGAACACTGGTAGATACTCTTTTTGATATTGCCGATTCGGTTAACCTTTCTCTTGCTGATCTTGGTCTGCCTCAATTGCCCCGGCAAACGATTCGTAAATATGTGGGAAAGGGGGTGGAACAATTGATGGCGCAAGCTTTAGCAGATTCATCCTTTACGAATATTCCCAAGGCCGTGGCGCTGTTCAAAAAACATTATTCGGAAAATCTGGTTAAGCACACCGATTTTTATCCACACGGCAGAGAAATTCTTGAACATTTTAAAAATAAAAAACAGGCAATTTGTTCAAATAAGCCTGAAATTTTTGTACGGAGAATTTTAGAGTCATTGGATAGTTTGCAACATTTTCACACTATTGTTGGTGGTGATAGTGTGAAAACCAAAAAACCCCATCCCGAAGGTTTGGATCATATATTAAAGAAATTAAAAGTGTCACCTGATGAGGCTGTTTTAATTGGTGACAGTCTGGTAGATATTGAAACAGGGAGGCGGGCAGGCGTTTACACCTGTGTGGTGAATTATGGATTGGGATTGCCAGAAGAAATTGCCACAGCCAATCCTGATTGCTCTGTTGATTGCCTCTCTAAGCTTAAAGGAATGTTCTATTAATAGCGAATAATATAATTTAGCCTGTTGATTTGATATTCAGTTTATTCCCTCTGCAACCAGGCGACTGTTGACTTTATGCAAGGTAGTTTCTAAAATATCCCCTTTCTATGAAACCCAAAAACATTTATCTTATTGCGATCTGTGGCACTGGCATGGCCGCACTTGCTGGATTACTCAAAAAAGCTGGACATTGTGTTAAAGGGTCAGATGCTAATATTTATCCCCCCATGAGCACGCTCCTAAACGATGCTGGTATTAAGATCTTTCCTGGCTATAAAACGAAAAATATTTCAAAAGATATAGATTTAGTAATCATCGGCAATGCCGTCTCAAGAACCAATGAAGAGGTTCAGGCCGTTTTAAAAGCGGGTATTTCCTATACTTCTTTTCCTGCGGCACTTGCGCAATTTTTTCTGGAAGGCCGAAAGTCTCTTGTAGTTACAGGTACTCACGGTAAGACGACAACGACTTCTTTGTTAAGTTGGGTTCTGGAGTCGGCCGAAAGGAAACCGGGGTTTATGGTTGGAGGTTGGTTGAAAAATTTTAACACCAACCACCAAATTCCAGAAGATGAATACTTTGTGACGGAAGGGGATGAATATGACAGCGCTTTTTTTGATAAAGGCCCTAAATTTCTTCACTACCGACCCGATGCTTCCATATTAACCAGTATCGAATTCGATCATGGTGATATTTTTAGAGACTTGGATCAAATCAAGAAGGTATTTCGAGATTATGTTGGACTATTGAAGGAGGATAGCGTTTTGTTGGTAAAATCGGATGATAATAATATTAGGGATGTGTTGCAGTCGGCATCTTGTAATATAGAAACCTACGGTTTTCAAGGGGGCGCAGATTGGCATATCGACGGCTACCGCTTTGAAGAAGGATACGGCCATTTTAGCTTGTCATTTAAAAATAAACATCGAGGGGATTTTAAGTTAGCGATGATAGGACAGCATAATGTCGAAAATGCTGCCGCTGTGGCAGGCTTATGTTTTAATCTGGGCCTAAAAGGAGAAGAAATAAATAAAGGGTTCAAGACTTTTAAAGGAATCAAGCGCAGGCAGGAAATAGTGGGGGAAAAAAATGGAGTAATAGTTATTGATGATTTTGCCCACCATCCTACAGCGATTAATTTAACTATTGACGCGGTAAAAAATGCTTACCCTAGACAACGTGTCTGGGCAATCTTTGAACCCAGATCGGCAACATCACGGAGAAAAGTTTTTGAAGAGTCCTTCCCGACAAGTTTTCTAAAAGCAGATCGAGTTATCCTTGCTGGGTTGTTTTCTCCGGATAAGATAAAAGAGGAGGAAAGGCTGGATGTGGAGGCGGTTACAGCTTCCATTTGCAGCTTAGGTGGCGTGGCTTACTTTATTCCTAAAGTGGATGATATAGTAGATTATATAATTAAAAATTCTAAGCGGGGTGATGTGATTCTTGTTATGTCGTCTGGCGGGTTTGGTGGAATTCATCAAAAAATTTTAGAAGCGTTATAATTTTTTTTAATTTAATGTGTTTACGGGTTTAATGGACAAAAAATATTTTGGACAAATCAAGTTGGGCCTGATTCAGAGAGGCCTTGCTATCCCCACCCTTATCCAGGGGCTTGAGGAAGTGTCGAGTGGACTTTGCTCTGGGAATCAAGGAGAGGAAATAACACTGGCATTGAGTGAAGACTTTATTGTTAAAACTTTTTTAAACCCTCCCGATAAGGATGGTCCAAAATTGATAGCGCAGGAAGATCGACTTAGACTTTATATGGAAGAGGGCGAAACGGATGTAAGTGTTATTCCTATACCAGAATTTCTTAAGCGGCAATTAAAAAAACGCACTCCGGTTTCGGAAAATATTTGCCTAGATGGTTATTGTTTCAATATTTTTCTCCGCTCTTTTGGGAAAGGAAATAAATTGAGCATGCCTATAGATGTTGTTCTTTCGGTAATTCAGGCGGCGTTTGAAGAAGATGCTGCCGATTTGGTTCAGTTGAATATGGATTACAGTAATGAGGATGACAGAGGATTTCAAAGACTGGCGCCATTGGTTGCGTCCATTAAAAAACGCTTTAACACTTTTGTGGCTTTGAAAGGATTTCCTCCTTCGAATAAAAATACGCTTGATCATGTTTATGCTTCTGGGTTTGATATCGTAAATTTCCCTCTCAGCGGATTTTATGGGACCGCAAAGTCAAAAAAAATCATGGGTACTGAAAAAATTTACGAGGCTTTGGATTATGCGTCTAGTGTTTTTTCAGCAGGAACGGTTTGGACCGATCTAATTCTTAGCCCAAGTTCTCAAGATCAGTTTAAAGATGTTATAGATCGTTTGACTGATTCGGGAATCATTCCATTAATTCATATGCAACGAGATAGTGTGACAGAACCTTCGAACTATCATAATCTTGCGCAACTTGCGGATCACATGGACCAGGCAATTCAGCGCAATAATATCCCTCTTAAATGGTTATATCCAGCCTGCCGGTTTCTAAGTCCGCTGGACACCCGATTTTTCACGGAAGATCCATTGAAAGCCAGGCTTGCGGTTACCCCTGTATACCGTTCTGGACTTGGAAAGAGGACTTCCGCAGGGTTTGCTGCAATACGCCGAAAACTGCGGATTCGTAATGTGAGTGACTCCTTTGAATCTGCGGGATTATAATCAACCCGAACAGTTTGAAATAAATTTTGTGGTCAGATGACCAATATATAGAGGCAAGATTTTTAACTTTTACTGGCACAATTCCAGGTCCTTTGTTAGGCTAATAACATGGATGATAGAATAACAACTAAAGCAAAAACCCCTGAAGTTCCGCTCAAAAAACTGGAAACATTGTGGTTGCAAGTGGGTGGTACGCTTTGTAACTTAGAGTGCAGGCATTGCTTCATAAGTTGTAGCCCAAAGAATAACTCCATTGCGATGATGACCCTGGCTCAAGTGAAAGAAAGGTTGCATGAATCCCGAGAATTAGGTGTGAAGGATTACTACATAACAGGTGGTGAAGTTTTTATTAATCCGGAAATTTTTGAAATTCTTCAAGCTATTTTGAGTTATGGCCCTCTTGATGTCCTCACTAATGGAACGCAAATCACATCTGAAAAAGCAAAGCGTCTCAAAGAAATTCAAAGTGCAAGCAAAAATTCTTTACGGTTCAGAGTTAGCATGGAACATTTTGATAAAGAAAAAAATGACATTATTAGGGGTAAGAATGCTTATCGTAAAGCAATTAAAGGAATAACCTGTCTTGCGGAAGTGGGTTTTTCCCCCATACTCACAGTAACCCGAACCTGGGAGGAAAAAAAAGATTCTGAAATGGAATTAGAGTTTATTAAATTTCTCCGGGAAAATGGTGTGCAACAGCCGCAAATAAAAATACTTCCTGGTTTTTTCTTGGGTCAACTCGCAAAAAATGAAAGGCATTATTCAAAAGAAGAATTTGTAACAGAGAAATGTTTCGAAGATTTTGATATCACCCAATTACAATGCGCAACATCTCGAATGGCAACAGGCGAAGGAGTTTATGTTTGTCCGATTTTAGTAGATAATCCCGATGCTCGGATGGGTGATTCCATTGGGCAAGCGATAAGGCCATTTCCACTTGTTCATTCAGCTTGTTATACTTGTAGGGTAACAGGAATGACCTGTAAATCTCCCGCTTAAATTTAAAATTAAATATGGCCTTATTACATTCTTCTATGGTTCCTTTGGGAACTGCTGTCATTGATTTTAAATTGCCTGGTGTTGATGGGAAAGAATATTCCCTTAAAAGTTTTACGGCATATAAGGTGCTTGTCATTATTTTTATGTGCAATCACTGCCCCTATGTAAAGGCGGTTATTCAACGACTGATAGATCTGCAACAAGAAGTTTTGGGCCAAGGAGTTCGGTTGGTAGGCATCAATTGCAACAATGTTATTAAATATCCAGATGATTCTTTCGAGAGCATGCATAGGATTTCAAAAGAATGGGGAATGAACTTTCCTTATTTGTTTGATGAATCGCAAGAGGTTGCAAAACAATATGATGCGGTTTGTACACCTGATATATATGTGTATGGAACTAAAAGAATACTGCTTTATCGTGGGAGGCTTGATAATAACTGGGATAACCCTGATAAAGTCTCTCGGCGGGATCTAAAACAGGCTATAGATAGTATTCTTTCAGACAGAAAGATTACTATAAAGCAAATTCCATCTATGGGGTGTTCCATTAAATGGAAGACCACTTAAAGGGTAGTTCATGGGATCTTTAAAAAAATGGTTGTTCATATTAGCGTCGGTTATTTTATTCGGATCGATGTTTGCCGACAAAATTGTCTCCTTTTATATCGACTTGTTGTGGTTCGAAAATCATGATATCGCGTCAGTGCTTTGGACCGTTTTGATTTCCCAATTTGGTTTGGGGTTTTTGGTTGGTATTTTGTTTTTTGCTATAACTTATGGATTTTTGAGTCGCTTATTTAAAAAGACATCCCATTTACCTATTTTATTGTCCGAACAAGTTAGACGCGAACTTCCGCTTTTGGATATTATTGCTGAAAACCTGAAGTTACTTATTTTAGTGGCCCCATTGGTTCTGGCTGCTATGACTGGTTTGGTGATGGCTCAGCAATGGGAGGTGGTTCTTCAATACCTCCATGCCTCTTCTTTTAACCAATTGGACCCTATTTTCGGAAAAGATATTGCATTTTATGTTTTTACACTGCCCTTTTGGTTAATGATTAAATCCTTTATCTGGGAAACCATGATAGTGGTTTCTATTGGTGTGGGATTAATTTACTTTTTCAAACGTTTTGTTTATATCAGCCCAACAGGGGTTGTTCTTTTACCGGAAGCTAGAAGAACGCTTTCAGGGTTGGCAGGTTGTTTTTTCCTTCTTTTTGCATGTGAGTTTTATTTTCAACGATACGAATTGCTGATAAAAGGTAATACGCTGATTGCAGGGATAGGATTTTCGGATGACTATGGATCAATCCCCGTCTTATATATTTTGATATTTGTATCCTTGGTAGGAGCAGCATTTTCTTTTTCTGGCCTCGTAAAACCAGGAATGAAGAAAATAGTCTTATCTGGGGTGGCCTTGGCACTTATGTTTTTTCTGGGGAACATTTATCCACAAATATTGCAAAAGTTTGTGGTTGATCCTAACGAATTAATAAAAGAAGCACCTTATATAGAGCGAACTATCGCTGGAACTTTAAGTGGTTATGGACTTAGCGAAACAAAGACTCATGGTCTTTCAGGTTCTGAATCGCTATCGGCTGAAAGTATTCGCAAAAACGATGCCACCATAGAAAATATTAGGTTGTGGGACCAGGAACCACTTCTGGATACATTAGGG